>JAANXA010000009.1 GCA_018263505.1 Candidatus Nitrosopumilus sp. | reverse complement strand
TTACTATGATGTTTCTGTTCAAACCACCTATTTTTTGTTCAAGTGTATTTCTAAAATATCAATTTTAGTCTAATTTTGGACGTATTACAAGTGAAAAATACGCATGCGTATTTACTTTTTGTAACATCACTTGAACAAATGAACGATTACTTGAACGATTTTGTCATCATTTGAACGAAATGATGATACACTTGAACAATTCTAGTTTTACTTGAACGAAAACATGTATTCTGGAAATTCCATTTTTAATATTAAAAATTGTTTAATCTTCTGTATGCTCTGCTTTCAAACCTTTGTATCTATTTCTAATTGTAACTTCCGTTACTCCTGCTGCTTCTGCAATGTCTCTTTGAGTGACTGATACTCCATTTTTTACACATGAAAGATATAATGCTGATGCTGCAAGTCCCATTGGATCTTTTCCAGCTGATTCTTTACGATCTTGTGCTTCTTGAAGCACTTTGATTGCATATCTTTTTGTTTTCTCAGTAATTTTCAATTTACTTGAAATCCTTGCAATACATTGGACCGAATCAACTACTGGCATTTTTAATTCTAATTCATGATGTAACAATCTGTAACATCTTGCAATATCTTTTCTTTTTACATTTGCTGCATCTGCAATATCTTTTAGTGTCCTAGGTGTTTCAGTGTCTCTACATGCAGCATAAAGTGATGCTGCAATCATTGCTGAAATTGAACGTCCTCTAACTAATTTTTTTTCTAATGATTTTCTGTAAATGTAAGCTGCTTTTTCTAAAACATTTGCAGAAACTGAAACCTTGTCTTTTAATTTATTTAATTCGCCTAATGCTTGTCTCAAATTTCTATCTACAGGTTCATGAGCTTGACTTCTGCTATCCCAAGTTCTTAATCTTTCAATTGTACTTTTCATTGATGTTGAAAGTGGTTTTCCTGATGCATCTTTGTTTAAAGGATTGATAACTGTAGATAACCCCATATCGTGGATTGTAAGTGATGATGGTGCTCCTGCTCTAGCTGGATTTGAACCACTATCTTTTTGAAATGATCTCCATTCTGGACCTGATTCTTGTGATTTTTCAGAAATCACAAAACCACATTTCGAACAAAATTGTTCTCCTGTAACATCATCCATTAACAAAGAATTTTTTCCACATCTTGGACAATTTGTATTCTGATTCATTCCACTCATGAGATCTATTCACTACCTTCCATTTTCACTAACACGCAAGTTTATCTAATATCGTATATTTAAACCGAGTATTATTGCATCATTTTTAAAAAATACTAAAAAATGACAAAAATATTAAAAAATTCTTAGGCAAAAACTAATTATTTTTGACCATGATTTTTAATCTATTTTCTGTCTAATGAAAATTATTGAGTCAGAGACATCTTACGGTGTTAGCTGGGAGCCCAAAAGCTCACATAAACTAGTTAATACATAACATAGTCTCCAAATTAAAGGAGACTGATTTTTTCTCAGGAATCACTCAATAATTTTATCAAATTGTCTGAAGTATTTTGATAAGAATTTTTTGTTATGTTGAAAACGTGAAATTGTTGAGTATTCTTATCCTAAAGTAATTAATATTCCAAAAATTGATGCAGGTTATGTCATTTGGTGAAGTAGATACTCTAAACATGCTATTTGATAAACTACAAAGCTTGTTTGATGAATCTCAAGGATACTATGAATCCTTTTTGGATACTAATAATATGTACAAAAAAGGTCAATTAAGTGATAAAGAATTTTTCCAAAAACTTGGTGATTATACTGTAGCATATTCTGCGTTAGAATTTTTAGCAATCAAAGTAATCTTTGAATTAAGAAAATCTGTTGGTTCCAATTCTGGAAATACTCAATCCCCTGGATTAATGCCGGGAATGGGAACTCCTGGAGGAATGCCTGGTGGTGTACCTCCAAGAGCTGGCACTTCTCAAAATCCTGTAGGTGGAGGTCCGCCCGGAATTGTATCTGCTCAAGAAGCATTTGGAGACGTTGGTACATTACCTACTCCTGATCCATCTATGATGCCAAGACAAACTGTACAGACATCTAATGAAAATACATGTTTATCATGTGGTGCAGAATTGCGATTAAATGCAAAGTTCTGCACAAAGTGTGGCTCTAAAGCATAATTATTTTCTATTGTGTTGTTCCACATTCTGGACAAAATTTTGAAGAATCTGAAAGACTAGTTCCGCATTCAGAACAAAACTTTCCACCACTTTGTTCTTCATTGTATGCGTTTCCAACAAATGCTGAACTCTTCACTGCTCCTGATGGTTCATATTTATCATCATCAATCAACACAGGTTGAAAATCTTGTTCAGACAAAAATGTCATCATTCTTGGAATTCCTTTACTTTCATCTTTGGGATCTGGAACTGAATCTCCTAACCAAAATGCAAATCTCATTAAAGTTAATTCTGGTGTTGAAAATGCTAAAGTATGTTTTGACATGTATTCTTGCGCAGCTTTTTTACCATCAAAAACTTCCATGACATAATTATTTTGCATTAATGTATAATAGTTTCTAGCAAAAACTAAAGAACTTTGGTGGACCGGGAGAGAATCGAACCCTCGATTTCCTCGTTGCGAACGAGGCATTATACCCCTAAACTACCGGCCCAGAATTGTCTACTTTGTTTGCTTTTTTATTTATTTTCTAAACCGACCCAAGTCTATTTTTTGATGTATATATTGATATTTTCAAATAAATTTTATTCTATTTTTTAAACTATGTTGTTACTGTAATTTCTCTTGATGACATCCCACCATAACCTGGATCAATCTTTTGCTTTGGATTTAATGAAGTATCATGATGACATGCTTTATTGCATACAGGACAAAATTTTCTATCTAATACAATACATTGACAAATATGATTTTTAACATATGCTTGCGCAGCTTTATTCCATTCCCCTGTACCATTACAATATACGCATACATTAGTTGAGCTTGAACCTACACCCTTGCAAAAATCACATACATCATCTTTCATTTTTCTGATTATGTAATTATTACTGAATCAATATATTTGAAGAGATTGATCTAACTCAACGCATAATAGACTGCAGAGCATAAAACTTCTAGATGACGTATGATACTGTGATTACTGATTCTCATGTAATGTCCCCTCAAGGAATGGTGGACAAAAATATTGTAATTGATGAAGGTAAAATAATAGGATTGACAAATGATATCCCTGCATGTGATAATAAAATTCGTGCTAATGAATTGATTTGTATTCCTGGTCCAATAGATACACATGTTCATTATGGTGTATATTCTCCAATTAACGAAGCCGCAAAAACTGAATCTCATGCTGCAGCAATAGGTGGAATTACAACAATGATGCGAATGTTGAGATTAGAAGATTCATTTTCCACTTCTTTACAACCTCAACTTGATGCAGCATCTAAAAATCATTATGTTGACTACGCAATTCATGCATCTATTTTTAATTCACAACAAATCGATCAAATGAATTTATGTGTGGATAAAGGAATTACATCTTTTAAAATCTACATGAATCTTGGTGGTGACGTAGGACATGTATACATGGATATGCATCCAAACTCAACTAGTTTACATTCTGCACAAGTTAATGTAACTGATGAAATTGTGGAAGAGATCGTCAAAAATGCTGCTTTACTTGGTTGTCCAGTATTAGTTCATGCCGAAGATTATGAATCATGTGGATGTGGAATCAAAACTGCACGAGAAAAAAAACAAGATGGTTTATCTGCTTGGTCTGAAAGTCGTTCTCCAGAATTTGAAGCTAAAGCAATAAAGACTGTATGTAAATTTGGTCGTGATTATGATTGTGTGATTTATTTTGTTCATATTGGTTCGGAAAAAGCATTATGTCAAATTACAGAGGAAAAAAAACTTGGAACAAAAATTTTTGTAGAAACATGTCCTCATTATCTAACCTTATCCTATGAAAAACAACAAGGTTATCTTGCAAAAGTGATGCCTCCTATTAGAACTGAGAATGATCGAAAGGCTATTTGGAATGCACTCTCTACAAATCTAATTGATACGATTGGAACCGATCATGTTGCAAATCAATTAAAACTCAAATTAGATGGTGATGATGTTTGGGGAGCTCTTGCTGGATTTCCTGGAATTGGAACTGTTTTACCTATCTTGCTTAATGATGGTGTTAATCAAAATAAAATAACTTTGGAACAATTCGTACAATTTACCAGCACTAATGCTGCTAAAATTTTTGGAATGTATCCACAGAAAGGATTTTTGGCAAAAGATTCTGATGCCGATATTGCAATTATAGATTTGAAAAAAGAAAAAACTGTTTCTTCTGAACTGTTTGGTGGATTCTCTGATTATATTGTGTATGAAGGAAGACATCTCAAAGGATGGCCTATCAAAACAATTGTTAGAGGACAAGTAATTTCTGATAATTTTGAAGTGATAGGTAAACTTGGTTATGGTAAATTAGTTGAGCGACAACTCGATAATTTCTAAAGAATATCAAATTTTCCGTCTAATTTTGCTTTATACACTATGTCTGGTTTTCTAAGAAATATCCCTGATTCTAAAACTCCTGGTATATTTTTGATTTTTTGAGTTAATATCTTGGGATTTTTTATAATTCCAAAATCACAATCTAAAATAATATTCCCATTTTCTGTAAAAAATGGATAGCCTCTATCTAATGACCGTAATTGTGTTTTTCCATCCATTTTACTAATAGATTGAATTACTGATGTTCTTGCAAATGGATGAACTTCTATAGGTACTGTTCTTGTAAAATTTTTAACAAATTTTGTTTTGTCTGCCATTACAATGACTTTTTTTGCAAGACTGAACAAAATATTTTCTCGTAATAGTGCACCTCCTCCCCCTTTGATAACATATTTTTGAGAATCAATTTGGTCTGCACCATCAAAAACTATATCAATTTGTTTGATTTGATCGGATTCTATTATTGGAATTTTTAACTCTTCTGCAATTAACTTAATCTGTAATGATGTTGGAATACATTTAACATTGAAATTTTTTATTTTAATTAATTTAGATAATGATTTTACTAATTTTGTAGCTGCTCTACCACTTCCTAACCCAATTACATTTTCATCTTTTACAAATTTTAACGCATCATTTGATAACGCCTTAATGGCATCATCGTAGGACAATTACTCTACCTCTGCTTGATCTAATTTAGAAAGAACTTTCATGATATTTCCTTTAATTTTATCTAAATCATCTCCATCATCAAAACCCTCATCTGGTAAAATCGTATTTGTTTTAGGTTCTGGAAGTGCTTTATGTTCATTAATTTTTGCAACTTCTTTGTCTATGTCATGTTTGGTTTTGATTTTTGATTCTGATTTTGGGGGAATATTTTTTATAATTTCAATTTTATCGTCAATACTAGTTTTTGGTGATTCGATTTCTTTTACTATCTTTTCTCTAGGTTTGATTAATTCTGTCTGATTTAATTTTGGTTGCGATATTGGCTTGTTTGTTTCTTTTACTTCTTTTTCAAACAATGGGAATTTTGGTTCTTTTTTAGAAACATTAGTTAATGTTGTTAATTCAAATGACTGCCTTGATTTTGTAACTGGAATTTCTATGGGTTCAATTTTTTCATTTTTTGATTTTTCAAAATTGAATGTATCTTTAATTGATTTTGTAATTTTTTCTTTTACTTCTTCTTCTTTAATTTCATGTGTTTGGATTTTTGAACTGGTAATTTTTGATGACAATTCATATAATTTATCATCAAGTTTTGATAATTTTTGATCCATTAATGTAATCAAACCATCTCCTACTGGGCCTAAATCTGGATGTTTACTTGCTTGTTCTAATTTTTCTAATTTAGCTAAAATTATTCCTAACTGACGTTGATATTTTAATAATAATTTGTCTTTTTGAATTTTAGAAAATTCTGAATCTGTTTGATATAACCTTGAAATAGTTTTAGTGAGAATATCCTTCTCAATTTTTAGGGAATTAATTTGACTTTTAATGTGTGAACTTGCACCTAAACTGAGTAATTGATTTTTTTCTTTTGGTATTTTACGTACAGCTGCTGCTGTTGCTACACCAGCTAATGAACTAAGGAGAATAACAATTTCTTGCATCTATGTATACCATTTAATCCAGGAATACTTTCTGCGTTTAGCCTCTGGAAATCCACAGCTTGCACATTGATGGTGACGTTTGTGAAGTGAGTTTTTGCCACATCTTCGACATCTAATGTGAACTTTTTTCTTTGTAAAACCACCCATAGAAGTTGTGCCTTTCACCATTCAGAATCACCTATTTTTGTGCTGGTGGAGGAGAAATCATAACTACATTGTCTCCTCTAACTACAATGGTTCCTAGACTTTTTGAATCGCCTTCAGCAGGAATTTCTTCTGAAGAATCGAGTAGCAGATTCATGTGTTGGTCAAATCCAAGAAGAGTACCTCTAATTGTTTTACTTCCTTTGAGTTTTATCAGAACAACTTGACTGATACTCTCATCCAATACTTTTACTGCCATATCAAGGGACATCATTAATCACTTATTGACTTGGATATTGAGGTGTTATATTAAATTTCCATTGGTAAAACTATGAACTATGCCTAGTGAGGCAAGTTTGACACTTTTTTGACAAATTTTTAACGATTTCAGATAAAATTATGTGCCCCTCTTTTTTTGTAGCTTTTGTAGGATCGCCCCAAATTCCATTTTTTGTAGCTTTTGGGAATGATTTGTTTGCCAATTTACTGATTTTTTTAATTTCTTGTAATGTCATATTGTTTGTAATAAGCCCCTTTTTAGCTGATTTCATTTTGAGATTTTTTGAAATTGCCATCATTAGTGATGTTTCTACAAATCCTGCATGATCAAACTCTCTTTTCATGAAATGCCAATATGAGAATGGAAAAACTTTGAGTTTATTTTTTGAGATTTTTTTCAATTTCACATCGATGTTGCTAATTGCTTTTTGATTTCCATGGTGACCATTAATGATGAAAATTATCTTTATGTTGTTATCCAATAATGACATACACAAATCTGTTAATACATTTCGTAAAGTTGAGTTTTTGATACTCAAATTAAAAAATGGTGCATGCTCAAATGACACTCCTGTAGTGATTGTTGGAAGTAGTAAATATCCATTTTTTTCTGAAATTTTTTTTGCAACTTCTGATACAATATCTGAATCAGTTGAGATGGGTAAGTGTGGACCATGTTGTTCAACTGAACCAATTGGAATAACTGCAATTTGTTTTTTCTTTTTAATTGATTGTCTTAAAATAGGATCAAATTGAGTTTTGATATCTGTCATTAATTTCACTTTGATTTGATGTGAACTTTTCTCCAACGAACTTCCAGTTTATTTTCCAAATGCATTTTTGTTGCTTTAAGTAATATTTCAGCTTCTAATTTTTGTCCTTTTGATTTTATTTGTTCTAATGTATCGTTTGGATTCACTTTGAAAGAATCTTGAAAAATAATTGGTCCTTGATCTAAATTCTCTGTAACGTAATGAGATGTAACTCCTACAATTTTTGTTCCTCTTTCATAAGCTTGTGCATATGCTAATGCACCAGGAAATGCTGGTAATAACGATGGATGAATGTTAATAATTCTATTTGGATATCTCCATACAAAATTAGGAGAAAGAATTCTCATGTATCTTGCAAGGGAAATTAAATCTATATTGTATTTTTTACAAATATCTATAATTTTGTCTTCAGCTTTTGATTGACTTTTTTCTTCAACTGTAACAAATGGTATGTTTACTTTTTTTGCTAATGGTGCTAATGTTTTTTCAGTACCAATTATTACAGAAATTTTTCCCTTTAGTGATTTTGCATTTTTTAGAATAACTTCTAGACATAATGATTCTTTTGTAACAAATACTGCAATATTTTTTTCTGAATTTGTTTCATGATGTGTACTTACATCCATCTTTTCTTTTTTGGCCAATTTTTGAATTTCTGAATCGAATTTTTTGATATCTACATTTTTTGAAAAAGAAACTTCTAGATACATACCAAAAAGACCTTTGATTACATTTTGATTTACTTTCTCAATATTTCCTCCTTTTGAAAAAGCAAAATTTGTAAATGCAGCTACAATTCCTTCTTTATCTTTACCTACAACTGTTATGCCGACTACTGTTTTTTTCATAACTTTGTTTGTAGATAATTTTCTCATTATTAATCATTCACAGAAAATCAGTGGTGCGGGAGGTGGGATTTGAACCCACGAACTCCTGAGAGATAGGGTCCTAAGCCCTACGCCTTTGACCAGGCTGGGCGACTCCCGCAACGAGTTTGCCATTAAACACAAATTTATCTATTATTGACTTGTAATATGGCAAAATTTTTTGGAACAAATGGAATTCGTGGAATTTTTGATGATGATCTCACTTTAGAGTTTATTCATGATATGACTTTGGCTATTGGAACATATTTTGAAAATGGCCCTATATTGATTGGATATGATGGTAGAGATTCCAGTCCTATCATTTGTAAAGTTATTAGCTCTGCATTAAATTCTATAGGAATTGATTGTAATGTGGCAGGAATTGTTCCTACCCCGTGTCTAGAGTTTGCAGTAAAGACATTGGGGTATAATGGAGGAATTATGATTACTGCATCTCACAACCCTTCACAATACAATGGAATAAAACCTGCAGCAAATGATGGTGTTGAAATTTCCCGAGAAGATGAATTGATTATTGAAGAAATTTATTTACAAAAATCTTGGAAAAAAACTTCTAAAAATCTAGGCATTACTGGAAAAGAAGATTGTGCAATTGATGTTTATCTACAAGGAATAATTTCTCAAATTGATTCCAAACTTATAGAATCAAAAAATTTTAAAGTTGTTTTAGATTTAGGTAATGGTGCACAAGCTGTTTCTGCACCTAATTTTTCTAAATTATTACAATGTGAAACATTTCTTCTTAATCAAAATATTGATGGAACTTTTCCTGGACGTGGTTCAGAACCAACACCACAAAATCTTTCCAAACTTTCAGAATCTGTAATTGAAAATAATGCTGATGTAGGAATTGCATTTGATGGTGATGGCGATAGAAGTATTTTTTGTGATAATAAGGGACATATTTTAACCGGTGACAAATCTGCTCTTGCATTAATTAGACATGTTCTAAAGAAAAATCCAAATTCTTTAGTTGTTACATGTTTGAATTCAGGTTCAAATACTGAAGTATTGGCAAATGAATCTAATTCCAAAGTTATTAGAACAAAAGTTGGCAGTGTTGAAGTTTCAAGAAGGATGATTTCAACTCAAGCATTAATTGGATTTGAAGAAAATGGAGGATTCATGTATGGATTACATAATCAGGTTCGAGATGGATGTATGACTTTAGCATTGATGCTTGATCTTTTAGCAACTTCTAATCAATCATTATCTGAAAATATCAAAAATCTACCTCCTTCTTTTACCACTAAAGATAAGGTTTCTTGTTCCCCTGAAAATGCATCAAAATTAATTTCATCACTAAAAAAAGAATTTCCAAATTCTGATACAACTGATGGAATTAAAATAATAATTGATCATAAAAATTGGGTAATGATCAGACCAAGTGGAACGGAACCAATTGTTAGAATTTATGCTGAATCTGAAAGTAAAAAGAAATTAGATGATTTAATGTCTGATTATATGCAAAAGGTAAATTCAATCATTTCCAGATAACACTTTTAAAACCAAACAAATGGTTTTAGAGAATGGAGAATGAACCCTAAGGGTGACGAAGTATGGGAAAAGCATATTATGTTAAATTTGAAACACCAGAGGACCTTGTTAGTCCAATTTTAGAAGCTGTAAGAGTTTCTTCTACTAGTGGAAAAGTCAAAAAAGGAACAAATGAAGCCACAAAAGCAATTGAACGTGGTACAAGTAAACTAATTGTTATTGCTGAAGATGTAGAACCACCTGAGGTAGTAGCACATCTTCCAATTTTATGTGAGGAACAGGGTGCAGCATATGCATTTGTACCAAGTAAACAAGAATTGGGTAATTCCTTAGGTATTGACATTACTTCTGCCGCTGCAGCAATTTTGGATGCTGGTGATGCACAACACATTATAGATCAAGTTGTGTCAACCATTGCTAAAATTAAAGGCGGTAAGACTGAAGAATGAGCACTATTACTGATGAAGTAGTTCATTCTGAAATTATCCAAATAGTTGGACGAACTGGTATTGCAGGTGAAGTTATTCAAGTCAGAGTTAAAGTACTTACTGGAAAAGATAAGGGTAGAATTCTTACTAGAAATGTAAAAGGTTCTGTTAGAATGGGTGAAATTCTTATGTTAAGAGAAACAGAGAGAGAAGCAAAGAAAATCAAATAGGTGAATTGAATGAGTCTTTTAGTTAAACCATGTAATTTTTGTAACAGACCAGTAGCTAAGGGTTCTGGTACAATGCTTGCAAAAAATGATGGAACTGTTTTATGGTTTTGTTCTGCAAAATGCAAGAAAAATGCTTTAGTGTTAAAACGTGATCCAAGAAAATTCAAATGGACAAAAAAATACGTTAAAGGCGGAATCAGAAAGAACTAAAATTGACTGAACAATCTCTTTTCATTGTAAAACCTGACGCTGTTGCTAGAAATTTAGTTGGAGAAGTTATATCTAGATTTGAAAGAAAAGGATTCAAACTTTTGAAATTAAAGATGTTTACATTTACACAAGCACAAGCAGAAAATTTCTATGGTGTTCATAAAGATAAACCATTTTTTGGAGAACTAACTTCATTTATTACATCAGGCCCTGTTGTTGTTGCAATCATTGAAGGAAATAATGCGATTGCTACTACTAGAATAATGATTGGTGCAACAAAATCGTTTGAAGCAGCCCCTGGTTCTATTAGAGGTGATTTTGGATTAGGATTTAGTGAAAATATTATTCATGCATCAGATTCACAAGAAAGTTTTGATCACGAATCGAGGGTAGCATTTGAGTGATCTGATTTGCAAATTCGTCAGCCCATAGTGGCAGTTCTTGGTCACGTAGACTCTGGAAAAACATCCTTACTAGATAGAATTCGTGGCACTGGTGTTCAAGGAAGAGAAGCAGGTGGAATAACTCAACATATTGGTGCAAGTTTTCTTCCAACTGAAACAATCAAAGAAACCTGTGGTTTATTATACAAAAAACTTGAACAATCAGAAAACCAAGTTCCTGGTCTATTAGTAATTGACACTCCTGGACATGAAGTCTTCACAAATCTCAGATCTCGTGGAGGTTCTGCAGCCGATATTGCAATTTTGGTAGTTGATGTAAACCGAGGTTTTCAACCACAAACAAATGAAAGTTTAAAAATATTACAAAGTAGAAAAGTCCCATTTGTTGTTGCATTAAACAAATGTGATCAAATTTCTGGTTGGAGAAAATCAGAAACACAGTTTATTTCACAGGCAATCAAAGAACAAGATGCATCAATTCAAACAGATCTTGATCAAAAAATCTATGATGTTGTTGGGACATTATCTATTTTAGGATACAAATCTGAAGCATTTTTTCGTGTACAGGATTTTGCATCCGAAATAGCTATAGTTCCAATATCTGCTCGTTCTGGAGTAGGAATTCCTGAATTACTTTCTGTATTGGTTGGATTGACACAACAATATCTCCAAAAAAGATTAGATCAAGAAGAAAAAGATCCACGTGGAATTGTTTTAGAAGTAAAAGATGAAATTGGATTGGGACAAACTGCAAATGTTATTTTAATTGATGGTTCAATTAGAAAAGATGATACAATTGTTGTTGCAAAACGAGATTCTGTAATTGTTACAAAACCAAAAGCATTGTTATTGCCAAAACCTCTTGATGAAATGCGTGATCCTCGTGATAAATTTAAACCTGTATCTCAAATAGATGCAGCAGCTGGTCTAAAAATTGCATCTCCTGAACTTGAAGGTGTTTTACCTGGAAGTACTCTTTATGTTGCAAAAAATGAAGATGATGTAAAAAAATTCACTCAATTAATTGAATCTGAAATGAAATCAGTTTTTGTAGACACTGAAACTAATGGTGTAATTCTCAAATGTGATACCATAGGCTCACTTGAAGCAATAATTGAAATGCTTAAACGTTCACAAGTTCCTGTTGCAAAAGCTGACATTGGCCCTGTAAATAGACGAGATATTATTGAAGCCAAAGCTATCAAAGAAAAAGACAGACATCTTGGAATTGT
Source organism: Candidatus Nitrosopumilus sp. (assembly GCA_018263505.1). Taxonomy (GTDB): domain Archaea; phylum Thermoproteota; class Nitrososphaeria; order Nitrososphaerales; family Nitrosopumilaceae; genus Nitrosopumilus. The sequence goes on along the minus strand of JAANXA010000009.1, from coordinate 1,577 downwards.
CTTAGCATTTAATGTCAAAGTTTTACCTGATGCAAAAGATGAATCAGAAATTAATCACATCAAAGTTTTTGAGGATAAAGTAATTTACAGCTTGATTGATAATTATAATTCTTGGGTTGATGAAGATAGTGCAAATGAAGAAGATGCAATATTTTCTGAATTAACACCTATCTCAAAATTCACTTTTCTTAAAGGTATGGTATTTAGAAATAACAATCCTGCTGTATTTGGAATTCATATTGATGTTGGAAATCTTAAACATAAAATTCCCTTTATGAATATGTCTGGACGAAAAATAGGTAATATTCATCAACTTCAATTAGATAAAAAAACTGTTAGTACTGCAAAAACAGGAGATGAAGTTGCATGCTCTGTTCAAGATGTTACAATTGGAAGACAATTATTTGAAGAAGAAGTATTCTATACTTTTCCTCCTTCACATGAAGCAAAATTGATACTAAAAAAATTCATGCACAAACTAAATTCTGAAGAACTAGAGGTTTTCAATGAAATCGTTAGAATTCAAAGAGAGAAAGAACCTGTGTACGGTTATTAGTTTGAATGTTTTTTACAAATCATATTGATTCCTGGAGCACCTACTGCTCCCATCATTTTGTCAATAATTTGTCCTGATTTGAACATGATAAATGTTGGAATAGATTGAACTGCATATTTCATTGCAATGTTTTGGTTACTATCTACATTTACTCTTGCAAATTTTACCTTTGGAAATTTTTTTGACATACTTTCAAAAATCGGATGCATTGATTTACACGGTCCACACCATTCTGCCCAAAAGTCAACTAAAGTTGGATTTTCTGCAGATATTGTTTGGTCAAAATTTGAACCATTAAGATCTATAATTCCAGGTTCAATTTTTGGTTGGTTTTGTTGTCTTATCATTTCTTCTAATTTTTTTTGTTTAATTTTCTCAATTTCAGGATCGTCTGACAACAAAACACAAAAAATTCAATCTATTAAAAAATCTATGTTGAATTTAATTCATCTTCAGATTTTACTGGAATTGATTCAAATCTTCTTGATTTACATATTGGGCATTGATCAATGTATTTTGTAAAACTGACAGAAGTATATGCAATTCCACATTCACCACAAATTCTTAAATTTCTACCTAGTTTACCCATAACTCTTCACAAAAAATTTGATGATTAAAACTTAACTCGATGATCTTTATTTCATTCATCATTACCTCTTTAATTCCAATATGTACCCTAAAATTCAATAAAATCATAAATCTAGTAAAAATCTCATATACACACCATTTTCTTGTTTGATTTCCATGTCGTAAAATGTTGGTGCTTTGATTTCTACTTTGAAATTGTGTTTTTTAACATCTAATGATTCACCAAATGCTATTGCGTCTATTACATATTCTCCATTTTGTTTAATGTCAAACTCAATTCTTTTAATCGCAAATCCTTCTGTGATTAAAATAAATGGAATCTCTTCAAGCCAACTAAATAAAAGATATCTTAGATCTTTACCTTTTGCTGAAAATATTTTTTGTTCTTTTTCTTTTACTTTATTTTGATCAAGGGTCAAATCAATTACTGCAT
>JAANXA010000008.1 GCA_018263505.1 Candidatus Nitrosopumilus sp. | reverse complement strand
ATAGCTAGTTTTACTGCTTCTCTAAATACAGGATTTTCTCTTTCATAATCAGCTATAATTGGTGAGAATGAATAGTACACGTCATTAAACGAATTGACAAATGATTTTCCAGATTCTGTATTTAGTAGTTGGTTGTCTCTGATTTCTCTTAACTGTTGGACTTCATATGCCATTTCAGAACCATATGTTGCAGTAGCTATGAGGCAACCACCACCGTTGTCTTGTGAATCTTCTACAATTTCAGATGTGTCTTGTGCATTAGTAGGAACTGTAGTTTTAGAACCATGTGCAACAACTAAACCAAATTCAGTTTCTTGACCTGTATTTCTAATATTTTCAAATTTGATAGTTGTAGGTCCAGTTTGATCCTCTAAAAATGTAAATTTTTCAAATTCTCCACCTACTTGTGCTAATCCACTTGTACGAAAAAGTTCATTTCCCTTTTGAAGTATTACAAATGTGTAATCTGAACTTCGTAAAGGTTCATTTGTTCTACCATCTCGAATTGTAAAAATGAAATTAGTACTAGTTCCAGATTCCACTTCTAATGGATCCCAGGAGAGATTTATTTTGAAATCTTCACTTTTTGTATACGCCTCTAGAGGAAATCCAACTTCTTGACTTGCAGATAAAGAAAATACAATTTTGTCAGGTAATGATTGACCTAATTGTCTCATTTCATTTTTCAAAAATCTCAAATTATCTTGTAATAATACAAAATGAACAATTCTTTCATCTTCTTCAGTATAATCATCAACTGAAACTGAAGATTTGAAAAGTTTGATTCCATTAACATATCCAGTGTAACTAGGTGTCAAAAATTCAACAAAATCTTTTGGGAAATGTGTTTCAACATGAACCACATTTACATGTGACATTTGTTTTTCATTCCAATCAAATGGCATTTCAAATGTTAATTGTTTTGATTTAAAATCATAATTTGGGTTTGAGATTAAATCGAAATATGATTTAAAACGAAATTGAACATCGTTGTTTTCTGAATCTTTTTGCATGAAAGCAACTGTATCAACAATTGTCAAATCAGCACGATATACTCCAGAATCTTCAATGATGTTTGTAGGTTCATCAATAGTTCTAACTTCAATCTCAAAATTATACAAACCTCCTGAAACAAATAATGGTCCTGTAATAACTATAGGATTTGATTCAGTTCCATGCCAAGCTCCAAGTAATGAATCCTGTTCTCCATGAATGGTGATATTTTCTTCTTGTGTTGGTTTAATTTTGATTGGTAAAATTCCATTATCAGTAAAAAAGTAATTTCTAAAAATCATTTCATCGTTATAAAATAATCCAATGAGAAATGTTACATTTTTTGCATTTTCACCTGTGGTATTATCAGTGGCAGTAATGGTTAGTTGTTCTTGTTCATTTTCAAAGTACATAGGCATCTCAACAGTTACTGACAAATTTTTCCCTTGGACATCAACTGAAGAGATTCTTTCCAGTCCTAAACCATGACCATAAACACTACTAGCTGGAAACAACAAACATACTATCATTGCAAAAACTCCTAATTTTAGCAACGACGTCATTGTTTTGTTTCATTTATGGTACTATTTTATTGTGAGTAATTCTTCAACTTTTTGGATTAAATCATTCATGTTTGTTACTTCAAGAAGTGGTTGAAGTTCATTGGGAATTTTTGCTCCAAGAGCTGCAAGGGAATAAACATAATCAATTGTAGGAGTATCTGTTACAAGATAGTATTGTTCTAGAACATGATCTAATGCATGAGGTTCAATAATTTTAGGTAACGCTTGTGAGATAATTTTTTGTTTCCAAAGTTGAACTAATTTCTCCCATTGCTCTAATGATATACTCTCATCAATTTCTGGAATCATTTCAACTTCAGCTTGAATGTACATTTTATTTGCAGTTCCTATTTTTTCATGTATATCAGAAACTTCTTGATGTCCCTCTACTGAAAGAGGATCGTAATTTTCTGGTTGAGGAATTGAAGGAGGAATGATTTTTTTGATTTTAAAAGAATTTCTGCCAAGTGTATCAATGTGTAATTGTAATCCATCAAGTTTAAGATCTTTACATTCTGTAATTTTTGCAATGGTTCCTATCAGATTTGGAGAATTCCAACCATTTACAGAATTATTTTCATCAATTAAACATACACCGAATTGACCATCACCTAACATACAATCATCAACTAGTTGTTTGTATCTAGGCTCAAAAACACGAAGTGGTAAAGATTGTCTTGGAAATAAAACTAAATCTAAAGGAAAAATTGGAATTATTTTTGTTTCAATCAAGCAATTATTGTTAAGATGTCTTTAGATATATTGGATACGAATTTTAAAAATCAAAATCCATTTTCATTTAATGTCAGACCCAATAATGCTGCACGAGTATGTTTTCCATATTCGGCTTGTTCAAAATATTTTGCATTTGGTGTATTATCAACATCAGTAGAAATTTCATCTATTCTTGGAAGAGGATGTAAAATTATTGAATCGCTTTTCATTTGTTTTAGTAAATCTAATCCTACAACATAACTTCCTTTGACTTTAAGATATTCTTCTTCATCAGGGAATCTTTCTTTTTGTATTCTAGTAACATAAAGAACATCAAGTTCATCTATATGATCTTCAACATTTGTTGCTTCAGTAAAGTCTAATTTCTTTTTAATTTCATAAACTGAATCAGTTCTAATTTTTAGAGATTCAGGAGAAATCAAACGAACATCAACATCATAGTTTCCTAATCCATGAAGTAAAGAGTAAACAGTTCGTCCATATTTCAGATCACCAACAATTCCAATTTTCAAGCCATCAATCTTTTTCTTTTCTTTTTTAATTGTAAACAAATCTTGAATTGCTTGTGTTGGATGTTCTTCAGTTCCACTACCTGCATTAATCACAGGTTTATCAGAAATTTCAGCTGCAAATCTACTTGAACCATCCAAAGTATGTCGTAAAATAAGAGCGTCTGAATAAATTGACATTATTTTTACAGTATCTGCAAGACTTTCACCTTTCTGAGTAGAAGAAGATTCAATATTTGAAATTCCTAAAGAACTGCCTCCAACGGACGCCATTGCAGAATCAAAACTTAGACGAGTTCTAGTACTTGGTTCATAAAACAAATATCCTAATGTTTTTCCTTTACATATTTCTCGTCTAGATATAGGATCAAGATTCATAATCTTATCAGTAAAAGTAAAGATTTTTTCGAGTTTTTCTTTAGTATAGTCCTTTATTGAGATAATGTCTTGTTGATAAAACTCATTCATTCTTTCAATAATATATACAGGTCACTATACAAAGTATTCTGATGGAACAGTCCGAACTAATGGTTCGACGAATCAAAGAAGGTACAGTTATTGACCATATTGATGAAGGAAAAGGCCTACAAGTCCTTAATGCTTTAAGAATTGATGGCGCAGATGGTGGTTTGATAACAATTGCCTTGAATATGCCTAGTGGGAAATTTAAGAAAAAAGATATCATCAAAATCGAGAATAAATTTCTAAAAGATGATGACACAAACAAACTTGCAGTAATTGCTCCAAAGGCTACTATCAATATGATAAAAGATTACAAATTAGTTGAAAAGAGACGAGTTTCATTACCAAATGAAATAGATAGAATCTTTCGATGTTCAAATCCAGACTGTATTACAAACAGTACAGAACACATTGAATCCATAATGGATGTAATTGATAAAGAAGGAAGAGTGCTCAAGTGTAGATATTGTTCAAGAGTTTTAGATGTAAACCAGCTAAAATATAATTAAAAATAATTTAAAAATTGAAAAATTTGTTTAGGATTATTGTCCTAAGATGATAAACATCATGACGATACCATAGATTGCGATTGATTCTACCATACCTACAAAGATGAATACCTTTGACTGTAAAGCTGGGTTCTCACTAATGACTGCAAGACCTGCTGCACCTACTTGACCAAGACCAATTCCTGCTCCACCTGCTGCAATACCAAATGCTAAACCAGCACCGAGGAGTTTCATTGAATCGCCACTAGATGCGCCATCTTCTTCTGCAAATGCAACTCCAGTTGAACCTAGAATTGATATTGCAGATGCTGCCAATAGTAACAAAACGATAGTTTTCATTTACGAAATCTGCTCCTTCAGGTCCTTATTTAAACCATATTGAGAAAATGTGTTTAAATTTTTTCTAAAGTTTTCTTTTTGTAAGATTCTAGATCAGTTTTGATAGAATTTGTGAAACTATCATAATCTGCATCAAGTTCTTTTTTTGAATTTTCAAGTAATTTTTTAATTTCTTCTTTTGCCATTTTATCTACTTTCCATCTTTGCTTTCACTTTTTTTAACTTTGCGAATTCTTCTCTTTCTCTTTCTTCAAGAGTGGCAGTGATAAATCTAATTTTTTCTTTATACTGAGGGATAATTACATTTTCAAGTGCATTTAGAAGTTTTTGTGTTTTCTCCAATGCTTTTGCGAGGCTAAAAATTGAATTTTCATATTCTGCGGCTTTACAGATTTTTGGAAGTAATTCTTTGATCTGTTTTGCTGCTCTATCAATTGATGAATTTGTATCTGCAAATCCATACGGCATTGATTTTGTATCTTTCTCAGTTACAGAAAGTGCAGGAATTTTTACATCAACTACTCTACGTACATTTACTTCAACTTCCATTACTGGTGGAGTAGATTCTGCAACAGAATCAACAGTAGCAGTTCCTAATGCCAAATAAGCTTCATTTACTGATTTGTAAATATCTTGTAATGGTTCCCAAATTCCACCTCTAGCTTTTGAAGCTTCTTCAATCATTTCTTCAATATTTTTTAGGAGGACTTTACGTTTATCATCTAAAATTTGTTGAACCATAGTTGCAACTTGTGTGGATTTTTTATATTTGAAAAGTTCAATTTTTGTAGCTGCAACATTTTGTCCAAATGACATTCTGCTACTCGCCTTTGTAGTATTGGTCTATGTACTTGTCTTTAATTTTAGTAATCTCATTCTTTGGTAGTTTGGATACAATTTTCCATAAAATAGCTAATGTTTCTTCAATAGTTCTGTTCTCATCAGTTGCCTGAGTTAAGAATTCTTTTTCAAATACATCACCAACATCCATGTATTTCAAATCAATTTCAGTAAGTCCTGCTTTACCTACAATTCCTGCAAGGGCTCTAACTTCCTGTGCTCTAGAATATGCATCATAAACTTGATTAGAAATTTCACCATGATCTGCTCTTGTACTGCCCTCACCAATTCCATCTTTCATCAATCTACTAAGACTCATCAAAATGTTGACAGGTGGATAAACTCCTTGTCTGAATAAATCTCTACCAAGTACAATTTGTCCTTCTGTAATGTAACCAGTTAGATCAGGTATTGGGTGAGTAATATCATCAGATGGCATTGATAAAATTGGAACTTGTGTTACACTTCCTTTTTTACCGTTAAGTTTTCCTGCTCTTTCATAAATTGTTGAAAGGTCTGTGTAAAGATAGCCAGGATATCCTTTTCTTCCAGGAACTTCCTCTCTTGCTGCACTAATTTCTCTTAATGCTTCAGCATAGTTTGTCATATCAGTAAGAATTACCAAGACATGCATTCCTAATTCAAATGCTAAATATTCTGCAACAGTTAATGCTACACGAGGAGTAATAATTCTCTCAATTGCAGGATCGTCTGCAGTGTTTAGAAATAGAACACTTCTCTTTAGTGCACCAGATTCTTCAAGACTACGTCGGAAGTATTCTGCTTCACTGTATTGTACACCAATTGCTGCAAACACTACAGCAAAATCATCATTTGTTCCAACAACACTTGCTTGTCTTGCAATTTGTGCTGCCAAGAGATTGTGTGACATTCCAGAGCCTGAGAAAATTGGAAGTTTTTGTCCTCTAACAAGAGTTATCATTCCATCAATTACAGATACACCGGTTTGAATGAAATCTTTTGGGTATTCACGTTGTTCAGGATTCATTGGTTCACCATTAATGTCAATAAATTTATCAGCAATTGGATCTGGAAGTCCATCTTTTGGTCTACCTAATCCATCAAAAACTCTACCAAGTACTTCTTTTGATACTGGCATTTCCATAACTTTTCCTACAAACTTTGCATTTGTTGCAGAAATTGACAATCCAGAAGTTCCTTCAAAAACTTGTACAATGGCTTTACCATTTCCTACTTCAAGTACTTTACCTAATCTTCTTTCACCATCTTTAGTTTCAACCTCAACTAATTCATCAAATGCTGCATTATCAACATCATCTACAACTACTAGAGGACCTTTAATTTCAGCAATCTTGCTGTATTGAACTCCACCTTCAACAGTCAATTTGATACCTTAACTCCTGATAGTGATTTGAATTCTTCGTTCATTTGATTTTCTAATTGATCAATTTTTGGCATTTCATCGTCTTTGATATCCATTCTTGCTTTTAGGATTAGAGTAATGCTAGACATTGCACGAATATCAGCAAGTGCTGTTCCTTCTTTGATTGCTTGTTGACCTTTCTTGTAAAAGTCAACTAATAATTTCATTAATTTGAATTGTTTCTCAGGACTACAGAAAGTATCAACATCATCAAATGAGTTTTGTTGTAACAGACCAATCTTTACCATTCTTGCAACCTCAAGAATTAATTTTTCCTCATCAGGTAATGCTTCTGGACCTAAGAGTCTTACAATTTCTTTTAGTGTATCCTCTCTTTGTAAAACTCCATAAACTTGACTTCTAAGTTCAAACCAATCTTCACTAATATTTTCACCCCACCATTTTGCAATATCTCCAAGATATCCAGAATAGCTGTTCATCCAATTAATTGATGGATAATGTCTTGAATATGCTAATTTTGCATCAAGTGCCCAGAAAGTTTTGATAAATCTCATTGTATGAGTTGTTACTGGTTCTGTAAAGTCACCACCAGATGGAGATACTGCTCCAATTAATGTAACTGAACCATCACGGTCTGGACTTCCAGCAGCTCTAACTCTACCTGCTCTTTCATAAAATTCTGCTAATCTTGATGCAAGATATGATGGATAACCTTCTTCAGCAGGCATCTCTTCTAATCTACCACTCATTTCTCGCAGAGCTTCTGCCCATCTACTTGTAGAATCAGCAACTAATACAACATCTTTACCCATATCTCTATAATATTCTGCAATTGTTACACCAGTGTAGATACTTGCTTCTCTAGCAGCTACTGGCATGTTACTAGTATTTGCAACAAGAACTGTTCTGTCCATGAGTGGTTTTCCACTACGTGGATCTTTTAGATGTGGGAATTCAACAAGTACTTCAGTCATTTCATTTCCTCTTTCACCACAACCGATGTAAACTACGACTTGGGAATTTGCCCATTTTGCGATTTGGTGTAGAGTAACAGTTTTTCCTGTACCAAATGCTCCAGGAATAGAACCAGTTCCACCTTTTGCAATTGGGAAGAATGTGTCAATTACACGTTGTCCAGTGAGTAATGGAACAGTTGGATCATATCTGCTCTTGTATGGACGTGGTTTTCTTACAGGCCACTTGTGATACATTTTAAGTTCAATAGTTTCACCGTCTTTTTCAGTTGTTGCTAAAACAGATTCTAAATCATAATCACCTTCAGAAACCATGTTTGAAATTATTCCACCTTTATGATCTGGTGGAACCATAATGGAATGATCAATTAAATCAGTTTCTTGAACAGTACCAATTATATTTCCTGCTTCAACTTGATCACCATTGCTTACAGTTGGAACAAAATGATATTTTTTGGTCATATCAACTGGAGTAGTTGTGATTCCTCTTCCAATGAATGAACCAGATGCTTTGGATAATTCTCTTAGCGGTCTTTGAATTCCATCATATAGTTGTCCAATGATTCCTGGACCTAGTAAAACACTAAGTGGGTTTCCAGTTCCTACTACAGGTTCACCTGGTTTTAATCCACTTGTTGATTCGTAAACTTGGATAAATGCAACATCTCCTGTTAATCTAATAACTTCACCTACTAATTTTGAATCTCCAACAGTTACAGTTTCATACATTTTTGCTTCAGACATACCATCAGCCCTAACTGCAGGACCACTTACCCAAACAATTCTTCCTTGAGCTGCCATTTTTTCTTTATTCACCTACTCCGAATTTAGATGCAATTTCTTTCCTAATTAAAGGCTTTAATCGTTCAATTCTTGCATCAAGTGTATTATCAAAAGTCATTGCACCATCTTTAGATTTTACAATAATTCCTCCAAGACAGTCAATCGTATCTGGAGACAATTCTGAACCCGGGAATTGAGATAATGTTGATTGAACAACATCTTTGTCATTTGCATTTGAAGAAACAACAATTTCTGAAGTTCCTAAAATTTGAGTAGATTCGTCTAATAGAGATTTAATTAAATTTGAGTAATCACCACTGCGATCAGCATTTGCAACTTGATCAAGTGCTTTTGTGAAGACTTTGTCAACTGCGTCTTCTAATGCCATTAATTGTTTATTTCTAGCTTCGATATCAGCACTACCTATAATCTGTTTTTCAATTTTATCAGCTTCTTTTTTCCCATCTGCTATGATTTTATCATATTCCCCTTCTAATTTAGGAATAGAATCATCTAGAACTTTTTGGGAATCAACTAATGCTGTTTTGATATTAGATAGAACAGAATTTTCGGTATTTTGTAAAATTTTGTCAATTGTACTTTCTAATGTAGAATTAGACGTCAATACGTGCCGTCTACCCATAATGGATTTTAATGTTTGGGAAATGGTGTTTCAGAAAGATATTAAACTCGATGAAATTACCCCAAATTTGTCTTGGGAACTGCCGATCTTAAACTTGGTACTGTAATTTTACCTAGAAGTGAATCTCCAAAAGTAATTTCAAGATTAACGGAATTCGAATGGTATCATAAAATTGATTCAGCAAATGATTTGGTAACACCTGAAATTGATGACCTATTACTTCAAGCACAACAAACATTCCAATCAATTGATGATGTTATCAAAGGAATGGGGATTCCATTAGAGGTAGGAATTATGGAGATATTATTCAAAGGAACTGTGATTAAGAAAAAGAATTATGAAATTAATGAAATTGAAGAGATGGTAGCAGATCTCACTAAAGAAACACCATCAATTATTGATGAACCTGCAAAATTATTAGAAGATGCATCAAACACAAGATTATCCATTGAAGAGTATAGTTCTCTCAAAGAAACTCTTGAAGTAATCAAAAAGATGAAGATTGATTTATCAGGATTTGGTTTAATGAAATATTTTTTCACAAATCTATTTGTGATTAACACTGCAGATTATGACGAAATTAGTCGTTCTCTTGAAGGGGTAACTATTTCAAAATATGAGTTAGAAAATAAAGAAAAGTCTGCAATCCTAGTAATTTCTGATACAAGTGATTCAGAAAAGGTCCTCAAAATTCTTAGAAGTTTTAATTCTAATACATTTAAGATTCCAGAAGGATTTCCACAAATCCCAAGTGAAGCATATTCATTGGCTGAATCAAAAATTAAAGAATTAGCTGCAAAACAATCTACAATTAAAAAAGAATTAGCAAAACTTGCAAAAAAATCCAGACGTGATATTTTAGCATTACATGAAAAAGCACTAGTAGCAAAAGATGTTCTTGAGACTTTGAGAAAACCAGGAGGTACAAAGAATTTTGCAGTTATTCAAGGATTCATTCCTGCAAAGATGGAATCAAAATTTACAAATTCAACAAAGCAATGGATGTCAGTAGTTGAAGATATTACAGATCCTAAAATGAAGGAAGAGATTCCAACATTATTTAACAATAGAAAATTTGTTAGGACTTTTGAAGTAATTACAAAAAGTCAAGGAATTCCAAAAGCTGGAGAACCAGATCCTACTCCAATGATTGCACTAATGTGGCCAATTTTTTATGGATTGATGTTTGCAGATATGGGTCACGGATTATTATTAATGGCACTTGGTTTATTATTCAAGTTTAAAGGACAAGGTGAGCTTTCCAGATGGGGAATGCTTATTGCAATATCTGGAGCATCAGCTGCGATAGCGGGTGTAGGTGCGGGTGAAGCGTTTGGATTCCATCTTGATCATATGGGACCATTAGAAGGATTACTAGATGAAGGTGGAGCATTGCATTCAGTAAGTTGGATTGTAGGAGTACTTAGTGTTGCTGAGTTAACATTTGATCAAGTAATTGATATTCTCAAAGTTTCATTATTCATAGGAATTGTACATCTAGTTTGGGCAATGGCTTTACGAATAGTTAGATTATTCAAAGATGGTGAGAAATTAGTAGTGTTCACTGAAGCAATTCCAAACTTGATTCTTTATGGAGGAATTGTAGTAGTGATGATGTGTGCAATTGGTTCACAGTATGATGTCATGAATATGTACTCCAAAGTTCACACAGAAGCAGTTCCTTGGGTTACGATGTTCCTTGGAGATTGGGCCCAAGTTTGGATTATTACAAGAATTTCAGTGGTACTCATTATAGCATCCATGGTAATTATGATGGTTGGTGGAATTATGCATGCAAAGAAACATCCAGATTCTGGAAGTGATCCTGCAAGTGTCATCATGGAAGTTCTATTAGGAAAAACAGTTGAAAGTTTAGCGCATACAATTAGTTATGCCAGACTTGGAATTATGTTACTTGTACATGCTGCATTGTTATTGACAGTAAATAATGCCTTTACATCATTAGGAGGATCTGAATCAGGAGGCGCTATGGTAATGATTATTGGCGGAAACTTGGGAATTATGATGATTGAAGGATTGATTGTATATATTCAGTCACTCAGATTGCACTTGTACGAATTCTTTACAAAATGGTATGTTGGTGGAGCACAACCATTTAGACAAATTAGACCAGAATTAATCTATAACCAATTCATTTGGAAAAGAAAATAAAATTCCAGATTAGAATCATTAGTGATTTTTCTCATTAAAAATAAATACAATAAATTGACTTTAAAATAAGTGATATGAGTTCTAAAAAAGAGGGTAAAAAACAATCAAAAAATTATGAAACATTTCTAGGACAAGAGATCAGTGAGCATTTGTCTACAGTTTCATCTGAGCCATTACATCAAAAAAGTAAAACAAATGAAGAATCAAAAGACAGTGAATAAAAAAATAAGAGTTTCAAAAATTATTTTTCAATAGGAAGTTCTAATTTATTTCCCCATTCTCCCCATGAACCAAGATAAACTTTGACATTTGTAAATCCCAATTTTTTTAAAACTAAAAATGAGTTTGCTGCCCTATACGCTCCTTGACAATACGTGATAATTTCAATGTCTTTTGGATAATCATACATTTTAGATAATTCATCATCATCTTTGAAAGTTCCATCTTTAGTGAGATTTTGATTCCAATTAATGTTGATTGAGTTAGGGATATGACCTGATTGAGCAGCACGAATCGTGATTCCATCATATTCACCAACAGAACGAGCATCAAGAATTTTGGCTTTTTCTATATTTTCTAAAATATATTCAAATCCAGAAATTATATCTGGATTTATTTTTCCTAAAAATTTTGAGGGTTTGAAACCATTAGGTTTTATTTCAATTGGAAGATTTTCTTTTTGCCATTTTGATATTCCACCATCAAGCATGAAGGTATTTTGATGTGAAAAATACATCAGCATCCAAACTCCTCTGGCTGCAAGCATTCCAGAAACAGAATCATAAAAAATAACTTTTTTTTCAGAAGTCACTCCAAGAAAGGACAAAAGATTTTGGGTTTGTTCATTAAAATTTTCAATTCCTTTTTTTGTTGTATCAATCCAATGAAATGCAAACAAGTCTAGATGAACTGCACCTGGTATGTGACCTTCTGAATATTCTTTAAAAGAACGAGTATCAACCAAAATTAGATTAGATTCATTCAAAATGGATTCTAAGTCAGATGTAGAAATTATCATACTTGAGATAAAAAAAACAAATCTAAATTTATTTGGTTTTTAGAAAAAAGATTTTTCATAATTGAAATAAAAATTGTGTATAGTGATAGGCTTTTGAGAATTTAAATAAAAAGAAGAAAAAAGGGTTTTTTCTATTCGTTTACGTATGCTCTTTCGCCATGTTGTGCCAAATCGAGACCAATCTCCTCTTCTTTTGGAGTGACTCTGATTCCGCCAGGCCATACGGCATCCATTACTTTGAGAATTACAATGGTAACACCAAAGGCATAGCCTATAGATATTGCAGCACCAATGATGCTGATTGCTTGCTGTTCCATTCCTTCTGCAGTTCCAGTCCATGCACCAATACCGTCTCCAGTATCCCATACATGTGGACTAGCTAATGTACCAGTCAAAATTGCACCAGTAAGACCACCCATTCCGTGTATTCCCCATACATCTAATGCATCATCCCACTTGCGTTGATTTTTGAATGCTACTGCTGCATAACAAACTGTACCAGCTGCAATACCGATTATAATTGAAGCCATTGGACCTACCCAACCTGAAGCTGGAGTGATTGCTACCAATCCTGCTACTGCACCTGATGCAGCACCAACAATACTTGGTTTTCCTGTATGTGCCCATGACATAAGGACCCAAGTAATTGCTGCCATACCAGTTGCGGTATTTGTAACAGTCCATGCACTTACGGTAATGCCGTCTACCATTACTTCACTTCCTGCATTGAAACCAAACCATCCAAACCAGAGTATTCCTGCTCCGAGGACTACCATTGGGATGTTATGTGGTTCCATTGGCACTTTACCATATCCAAGACGTCTACCAAGGACCATGGCTCCTGCCAATGCTGCAAATCCTGAAGAAATGTGTACTACAGTACCACCAGCAAAGTCTAATGCATACGATGGTGATAAGTCTGGATCAAGGTCAATTGCACCTCCTCCTATGTAGCCTCCTCCCCAGACCCAGTGTGCTATTGGATCATAAACGAAGGTTCCCCATAAGAGTACGAATACGATTAATGCGCTGAATTTGATTCTATCAATTAAACCACCAATAATCAGAACTGGGGTAATAATTGCGAAGGTTGCTTGGAACATTGCAAATAGTTGGTGTGGTACAGTACCAGGCCAACCTTGACTACAATAATCGCCATCCTTCATCTCATTCATCTGGTAAGCTGCAGACCATGTATCTGCACATGGACCTACTTCACCGAGAGGTGCCCATGCTGAAACCATGTTGAAACCAACATAATCAAGATTACCCATGAATAAGTTTGCATCAGAATCAATGCCACCAAATGCTAGTGAGTATCCCCATAGAACCCATTGTACTGACATTAATCCCATAACAATAAGGACCATTCCAAGTACATTGACAATGTTCTTTGATCTTGCTAGACCGCCATAAAAGAAAGCGACTCCAGGAGACATGAAGAGTACTAATGATGTTGCTGTAAGCATCCATGCTGTATCACCAGTGTCTATAAGACAAGGTAACATGCCGCCTTCACCGTCATCATACCAACATTCGTTAGGGTTACCAGTGTAAATTCCACTGGTTCCTTTAACATATCCGTCCATACCATCATCAACGCTTTGTGCATATGCTGTTGACATTGCACCTGCTGCTGTGATAGATACTGCGGCTACAAGTAATAGAGCATACTTGTAGTTCTTAGAATTCATTAAATTTTACGAAATTGAAAAAGTATTAAAGGCTTAATGATTCAAAATCATAAAAAAAGTAAATAATTATATTCTATCATTAAAACATAATATCATAAAATATGAAAATTATGTCATATAGGAGTAAAATATGGTAAAATCAAATACAAAATTAGCGATCTTCGACACTTTCAAGACAAAAGACAATGCTTTGACTGGAGAAGCAAAAAGGCAGAGAGAGATTATTACAATACTTGCGAGTAATTCAAACTCTGCTGAAAAAACACGTACAGGAATATCTCAAAAAATGGCAAAAAAACAAGGGATTGCTTGGAAGAATATCTATTCAGGAATTTTTAGAGATCTTGATGAAATTTTGTTACCAATGAATATTGCAGAAGAAGCAGGCAGATTACCTCTAAAAAGAGGACCAAAGGCACTTCAAGAAATTGGAATTCCATACTATCAATTAACCAAAAAAGGTATTTTGATTGCATTATCAATTAGTACTGAAAAAAATAGAGAAATTCTGTTAAAACAATTCTTTTCAGAATCTGAGTCAATTGAAAAAGAATTTGAGAAAATTATGTTAAATTTATTGCAAAAAAGTCCTAATTTCATACATTCGATATTTCAAAAATATGTCAAGGCATTTTGTGAGAATAAAATTAAGGAATTACTACCATTTGAACTCTCAAAATTAAAGGAAATTTCAGATGATTCTTTGATTATTCAGAAAGAAATCATTTCAGCATTTGCAAAACTTTCAAAACAAGACAAAGAGAAAACAATTGAATTTTTAGAGAATATTTCATAGAATTTATTCCTAGAATCAAACGCCAAACATTAAAATCGGTTGTCTAAAGAGATTGATCGAAATGGGTGGTTCAAAAAACGTCTATGCCTCAGTAAAAGCATATAGTAAAAGAGGTAAATTACTTGCAAGATCCGATTTTCAAACACTTGCAGAATCAAGAGATTTAGAAGAATTAATGACTAGAATCAAAAATACAGTTTATGGTGATGCAGTTGCAGATGTTCAGAAACCATATTCTTCAATGAGTATAGAATCAGCCTTAAGAAGTAAATTAGCAGATATTCATTATTCTATTGCAAAAACATCAGGGAATTCAGGTGTTTTAGATGCATATTATATGAAATTCATTGTTTCAAATCTAAAATTGATTTTGAAAGGAAAAGTTTTAGGAAAATCACAAGAAGAGATTGAAACACTTGTAAATCTTCATGCAGAGGAATTAATCAAACAAAGAGATGTTGTGATTAAAGCATTAGTTGCTAAAGACTTTGAAGAAGCAGTTGCAAGTTTAAATTCAGTTCAATTTGGAGATGAGATTGTAAAAGCTGCAGCACTGTATAATGAGAAAAAAAATGTACAAGTGTTTGATACATATTTTGATAAAATTCTATTTCAACATCTTGCAGGTGCAATGAAAAATTATGCAGATAAAGATGCAACAAAAATAGTTGCAATGGATATTGATTTCTATAATATTCTAAGTGTGATTAGAGGAAAGTTCTGGGGATTACAAGAAGAACAAATTCAAGATTTGATTATTGCAACTAGTCCTCCTGCAAGAGAACTACTTGGTAGAATGATGGCAGCAGCAACAATTAGAGATGCATTCAATGAATTATCAAATACAAAATACAAGGACTTGATTCCCCAAGTTGAAAATGAATTAGATGCTATTGCAGAATTTGAAAGATCATTTGAGATATTAATTTACAAAACATCAATTAATTCATTTACAAAAATGTTCAGTTTTGCAACAATTGTAGGGATTACAAAATTAACATCATTTGAGGTAAGAAATTTAGCCGCTATTGCTTTTGCAGTTGAACAAAAAATTCCAACTGAGACTACAATGTCAAAGTTAATTTTAGATGAAGAATAGTGTCAAGATGAAAGATTTTTTTAAGAAAAAAACAGAAATTTCTTCCGAAGTTTTATTCAAAATGGTGTGGGTGAGTTCATTTTTAGCAATGATTTTCACATTGCCTCCATTAGGACTATTTTTTGGGATTTATTTTTTTACTGGTGAATTAATTATTAGTGCAGTAATAGGTTTTGGATTCCATTTTGTAATTTTGGCATTTTCAGGTAAGATTTCAAAAACTATCACTAAATTAATTAGTTGAACTGTTTAGGACAAAATAAGAAAGTGATGTATTTTGATGGGAGATAGAGATTTCAGAGCCACGATAAAAAGTGCAGTAGATTCTATCGGAAAAGAATTAGAAATTGATATAGATTCAAAAGATTTTCAAACTATCCATCTTCAAGAAGTTGTTCAATGTCTAAGACGCTCATATTATGATAGAATCGAGCCTGAAGAGGTTGAAAGAAGAGGATTTAATGAACTGCTTTCAGGATTACTCAGAAAATTACAATATGGTAGCGATCCCAAAAATTTCCAGATTGATGACATTAAGTTGAAAGGACAAGTTGACATGTTAGTAGATGACTCGATCATATTATTTCGTGCAGCACAAGATGAATTAGAAGAACCTGTAGCAAATGATGTTTTGTATCTTAATGCATGTATGTGGATATATGATAAAGAAGACGGGGTTGTTGTCTATATTTCAGGAGACAGAAAAGAGACGACTTTTTCATTAACTAGAAATAAAAAAATGTTTGAAGAAATTGTAAGAAGGGTCAGAGTTCTAAATGATTTGTTAAAAGAACAAAAAACTCCAATTTTAGAACCATCTGTTGAATGTACAGATTGTCAATATTATGAAAAATGCTTTACTAAAAAGAAAAACAGTAAACAGCTTTCCCTAGCTGAAATGATGGGACTAAGTAAAAAAGACGACTTTTAATAAAATTAAAAATATTGTAAAGGAAAAAATCCTTTTGGTTAATCTAGTGGTTCTGGATGTCCTTTACCACGAAGAGCGAAACACACTACTGCTAGTGCAATTGCGACTCCAACTGTTGCGCCATAAGCGGCCATACCTGCTTCTGCCATTTGATAAAAAAACAGTTTAGGTGCTTTTATAACTTTGCCAATATTTTCTCTCTAAAAACAATATAACATAATTTTTTTATTTTATGATACTATAACTAATCAAAGAATTCGAAATGGATTTGATTTTCTTGTCCACTAGTCATAGAACTGAGATTATAGTATACATCTCCTGTAACTCTCCATGTTTGATCATCAGATCTTAAGGTTTCCCATAATTCAGGAGTATTTTCTGAGCCTTTTAACGCAATAGTTTCTTTAAGAATAATAGAATTATTTCCAAGAAGCACATAGTAATCTGAACCAAACTCTACCATTCCTTCAGGTCTACTTCCAATTTCACCACCTGCAATTTGAACAGAATCAGAGTAATCAGATTCAAATAATTGGTAATCCATGGTTTGTACTATTACAGCACGAGGATTAGGATTTGAGATTGTAAATGCAATCTTAATTGAGGCATTTCGTTCTGTGATTTTATCTACAGAAATTTTAGTTAATTCAACTTTAAGTGGTTCAATTTGTTGGACATTTGGAATTTCAGATGGATTATTTTGAGGTGCAACAATCATTGTAGGGCCTGTTAAGAGAATTCCACCTAGAACAACAACAAGAATCACAACTGCTATTCCAACAAATATTTTAGAATTCATAATCTTTACACACACTCATGATGTCTTAAATGTTGAGATAGTTATTATATCATTGGGGGAGGAATGATTTATGCAGTATTTTCAAGCAGTTCAAAAAGGGAAACAAATAGCAAGCAAATCTCAAATGAAAATGTTTGAAGTAGCTGGATTTTCAATGCTTACATTAACTACCAAAAAAATTGATGGTAACTTTCAACCAGTTGGAGAAGAAGAATTTACAGCAGTGATAAATTCTCCAGATGGGTATGTAGCAGTGATTGTAGATAAAGATGGATTTACAAAAGCTCAATCAAAAGCTATGGAAAAAGATGAAGCTCTATCAATTTTTAAAAAACTCAGAGATTTAGAAATTGCAGAATATAAAGAAAAAGAAATTCAAATCTGGTCAGAATCAAGACCTACGGTTCAAAATGAAAAATAAGAGAAAAAACTAATTAAATAATTATTTCCGTTCCTACACTACTACCTTTAATGGCTTTTTCAATAGTTTTAGGATCAGCTTTTAAAATTCTAGTTTGAATTTTTGAACGTTCAATTATTTTTAATGCAACAATATCCATTAAATCATATCCACCTGCAACAGAATCTTCATGAACTAAAATATTTTTAAGATTTTTTAATTCAATTTTTTTAAATTTTTTAGCGTTTTTGAATTTATTTGGATCCATATCATAAACTCCATCAACATCAGTAGCATTAAGGAATTGTTCTGCTTTGATTTTTTCAGCAATTAACGCAGCAGTTCCATTAGTACTTTGACCAGGATGTAAACCGCCTGCAATTACTATTAATCCATCATCAACAGCATGACGAACTTCTTGAAGAGTAGTAGGTGGATGTGAATATGCTTTATTTCCCAGTGCATAAATCAATAATTTTGCATTTAATCTAGATATTTCAATTCCAAGTTCATCAAGTGTAGATTCATCAGCACCAGATGAACGAGCATGAGAGATGTAATGTCTTGCAATAGTTCCTCCTCCAGCCACAATTACAGGCTGACAAATTTTACTAAGTTTTACCAGAAATGTTGCATAATCTTTTAACGCTTTGACGTTGTCCATGCCAAAAAGTCGACCTGATAATTTTATTACAATTCTTTTTTTCATTTTAGATTACCAATGATAGATTTTGCGGCAATTTCAACTTTCTTTCTGTTCTTTTGATAGGTATAGATTCTAAGAATATTCATAAACCCAGAAATGGCAGAAACGACGGGAATTTCTGAAATAGGCATCTCTTTTGCAGATGATTTGTTATTTTCATTAGAAATCAAAATTATTGATTTTGATTCATTTTTTGAGGGTGCAAGAGGAATAGATGGAGTAACAGAACTATCAACAAAAATTTCACATTCATTAACTTTGGATTTTTTAGAAATTAATGTTCTAAGTTCATCAGTTCTAGTTTTTTTCAAGTTTGTTCTACTAGTCAAAATTCTTTCAAAAACACATTTTAGCAATTTTCTATTTTGATAATCTAGAGCAAGTTGTCTAGCGCGTTTGAGTTTAGAAGAATTTGATGAGATGAGTAACGATAAAACATTTTCATCTGTAAGATTTACAAATTCATTGAGATTAAAAGTAGTAAAACCAAATTCATCATCAGACAATCTCAATGCTTCAAGTAACATTACTTCTGCTGCACGTACAGTTTTATGAAAATATACTGCTTTGAACATCTGATATCTAGAATGCATCATTGATTCAAATGAATATAATGCTGAACGTTCTAAAGATAATTTTTTCTTGTGGACATCAAGTGATTGTGTAATTCGTTTATGATCAATTTTAGCATGTTCTGCTCCTGTAAAATAACCATCTCTAAGCAAATAATCCATCATGTCTGCACTTAAAGCACCTGAAACTATTTCATTCATATATTGAAATTTTGAATTCCCAAAAGCAATTTTTGTGACAAGTTTTTTATCAAAACCATTTTTTGATAAATTATCTCCAAGTTCAGATTTTTGAATAATTTCCTTACCAAAATCTTCATGTGAAATTTTTTTTTCTTGAATAATTTCTTCAAAAAGATGAGAAAATGGACCGTGCCCTATATCATGTAAAAGACCAGATAAACGAAGAATTTCAATGTCATCTGATTGAATTATTTCTTTTTCATTTAATGCATGACCTGCCTGACTAGCAATGTGCATTACTCCTAAGGAATGTTCAAATCTTGTGTGTTGAGCTGCAGGATATGTTAAATGGGCACCCGATAGTTGTCTAATTCGTCGTAATCTCTGAAAAATTGGATTATCAATTAGGGATAATTCATGATCATAAACACGAATAAAATCATGTATTGGATCTATAATGTCTAAATATTTTTTTTTCATATTCCTATTTTCTTTGAAAAGATTTTCATAATTTCTTCATGTACTTCTTGTTTACTATTTGATGCATCAATTATTTTCCAATGTTTTTTCTTGGCAATTTTTCTATAGATTTTAGAAATTTTTCTTAAAAATTCCTCATTTTTTTCAAACTTGTCTCTGTGTGTTTTTTGTCTATGAAATGATTCTTTCTGAGTTACATCAAGTAATATTACCAAATCAGCTTTTGGAAGCCCAGCATCTAAAGTTTCAAGCCATTTTTCTTTCATCCCATTTGCTAATCCATAAACTAAGTTTGAATGATAATATCTATTCATAATTAAAACAGAATTTTTTTCCTGTGCTTCTAAAATTTGATT
Source organism: Candidatus Nitrosopumilus sp. (assembly GCA_018263505.1). Classification (GTDB taxonomy): domain Archaea; phylum Thermoproteota; class Nitrososphaeria; order Nitrososphaerales; family Nitrosopumilaceae; genus Nitrosopumilus. The sequence continues at coordinate 3,616 of JAANXA010000008.1, read as the reverse complement.
AAGTTTTTCCCATCTATTTGCTGCCAATAAACAATGAATTGTTTGTGGAGGAAATTTTCGTTTTCCATCCAAATATTTTCTAATTTCTTTTCCTACAGGAGTAGTGTAATCTGGAAAATGAAATAATTTTGTCTTGATTTTTCTTTTTTTGAGAGCTTTTTCAAGTAATGTAGACTGTGTTAATTTTCCAGCCTGATCTCCACCTTCAATAACAATTATCATAAGTTATCAAAGTAGAGAATATGATTAATTAAAAATCTATCATAATTTTTCCAATAATTTAAGACAGGAGATATAAGATTTATAACTCAAAAATTCGCATTAAACTTGAAATGGGACTTGTGAAAGAAGTAATAAGAGAAATTGGAAATAAATCACGAGAATTTTATGAGTTTGTTTTACCTCCAATGAATATGTTTCTTGACGAAAATAATTTAAAAATTGTAATAGATATTCCAGGATTTTCTAAAAACGATATAGAATTAACAATGAATGGAGATATTCTTTCAATTAAAGCACAAAAAATAATTGAAAAAGAATCTAAATCATTAATTATGAATCAAAGACCAAACATCATTGATAAAAAAATTCGACTTCCAATTGATGTAAAACAAGGTGAGGAAAAGATTGAATCAGCAAAATATGAAGAAGGAGTTCTAACATTAATAATTCCTATAACAAAAAAAGGAAAAAATATTTCAATTGAATAAAATCAATATTTTCTAAGTAGTACAGATGCCATCATAACAAATCCAGATCCAATCATCCCTGTAAAACCAAGAGATTCATTTGTTTGAAATAAAAATGTTGAACCAATAAAAAGTGCAGATGCAAAAATACTTCCACTAAGTAACACTATTGGTTTGTTTTTTTTCAAAAGAATTTGAGTTTCATCCATAAATTTTTTCATTTCAGGTCCCATTCGTATTGCATATTCAACTGATTTTGAAAAATTGTCAAATGATATTTTTAATTCTTCAACATATGCTCTAGGAATTAGATTTTCTTCTTCAAGAATATTTTTTAAAACTTTTACAAATTTAAAATCAACATCATGTGTTTTGTATATTCCTTCAATTATTGAAGCCATTCTCATATACAATGCCAAATTTTTTGGTAATAGGAATGGGAATTTGCTCATTGTTTGATTTGCAAGCTCCATTAAACTTTGAACTTCCATCTCATCTGGTTTATTCCCATGCATTGAACGGATTGCAAGTTCAATACCTTTTTCAATAATCATTCGATTGTATCCAGGAGTTAACATTCCTAATTCACTCATAGCATTAACAACTCGGGAAGGATTTTTTTCAACTAATGCGAGATAAAGACGAATCAGTTTGAACCTAGTGTCATTATTTATTCGTCCAACCATACCATAATCATACAAAATTAGTTGTCCATCATCAGTTACTGAAATATTACCAGGATGTGGATCTGCATGAAAAATGGAATGTTTGAGTAACATTGTAAAAAAGACTTTATGTACATTAATTACTAATTGTTCTCGATCAATTCCTTTTTTTTCAAGAGCATCTACGTTTGTAACTTTGATTCCAGGAAGGTATTCCATAGTCAATACATTTTTTGATGAATATTCATCAAAAACTGATGGTACAATAACGTTTTTTGAATTCTCCATATCTTTCTTAATTTTTTTAAGATTTTCTGATTCGTTTGTGTAATCCATTTCCTCATGTATTGTTTCGATGAATTGAGAGAGCATTGCTTTTGCAGAATAATGTAAGTTAGGATCTACAAATCTTAACGCTAAAGGGAGAATTGTTTTTAAAACTTTGAGATCTTTTGTTACAATTTTTTCTATTCCTGGTCTTTTTACTTTTATTACGATTTGTTGTCCAGAAATTGTTCCTCGATAAACTTGACCTAAAGATGCACCTGAAATAGAATTAGTGTCAATTGAATCAAATTTTTCATTTATTGGTCCCAGATCTTTTTCAATAATGGGTTTTACTTTTTCAAAAGATGAAGAAGGTACACAATCTTGAAGTTTTGCAAGTTCTTCAAGATAAGGTTGTGGTAAAATATCAGATCTAGAAGAAAGCCATTGTCCTAATTTGATGTAAACAGGACCTAATGAAATGAATGTTTCAAGAACTTTATTAGCGTTTTTTCTAAATTGTTCATGATTAATTTTATTCTCATCTTGATGAATCCATTTTTTTCTATCTCTTCGTAAAGCAAAAACTGAAGGTAGGAGTTTTACAAGTACATGAATTGTTCTAATAACAGACAAAATTACTCCAAATAATCTTTAATTTTTTTTGTTGTTGTATATCCCAAATATCCAGAAATGATTGATGTGACTAAACTTGCAGAAATAATTGTTTTCTTTGATTTTTTATCAATGAATTTTTTTGGAATTTGTGTTCCTCCAAAAATTGCACAAGCCAAACCAATCAAAATTTCAGGAGCATCATGAATTAGATGACCAATTGGATCTCTTCTAGGATCGATTTTATCAGTATGAACTAAAAATTTATCATCATATTCTCTTATGTGTAAATTTCCATAACGATATTGTTTTGATGCACCAAATTTTTGTCCAAGAAATGTTTCTTCAGCTCCTTCTAACATAAATTCACGTAACTCTTTTGGAACTTCAATCTCATCAATAGACATAATCGCAAGATCCTGTAATTGCTTATAACCTTACAGGATCTCTTCAAACCTAGAATAATGAATTTTAGAAAATAAAATTTTAGTGAAATCTATTTTTTAAATTAGAGAAAATGATTTTTCTAAAGTCTATCTTTTGTAAATAGAATGAAACTAATTGCAAAAACTGCTAACATTACAATTCCTGGGATATATGCATAATTGAATCCAACATTTGGATGAATAGTTTGATGATAATGATTAATTAGAAATGTAATAATCAATAAAATAACTCCAATTATTGTTAATTTTTGATGGGTTTCCAATATATTGAAAATTTTGCATTATCTATATGAATTTAGAAAATGAACAGATTAGTCTAGGGCAAAGATTTCATTTCAGATAATTTTTGTATGATTTGTTCAAGTTCTGCTTTGTTTTCTGTAATTACTTTCTTCATTACTTTAATTTCATCGTTAATTTGTTCTAAATGTACATTATCAGAAGTTTTAATCTGATTTTCAAGATCTACTAAAATTTCTTGATTATATAGAAGAATTTTTTCTAATTCGTTTTTATATTTCTCCAAGTTTTCATATTGATTAGGAGTTTTTAAAGATTCAACTGATTTTTGATTTGTTAAAACACCTAAAGAAATTACAATACTTCCAACTATCAAAACTCCAATAATGACAATAATACTTAATCTCATTTGATTTTATTTCCTTGATTTAGATTAAAAATTTAATCACTGGTCTTTTTTGTAGTCTTTTTACGCTTACGTAAAATGTAGAATGAAGTACCTAAAATTATAGCAATTGGGATTATTATTATTGAATAATTAGGCTCGTCACTTTCGTTTAATGGTTCTTCAACAAATATTTTAGAATCATGAGTTAGAAATATTTCGTCTCTAATACTATCTTTGTATCTTATAGTAATGGTAATTTCATGTTCACCATATTTTGGTTCACCATCAAATTCTATTGGAAGATTA
>JAANXA010000007.1 GCA_018263505.1 Candidatus Nitrosopumilus sp. | reverse complement strand
CAATTTTTCTTCCGTCTGGAGCAATTGCAGGATTAGATGGACTAAAATCTATTAAAAATGAATTAGATTCTATTTCTATTACTACTACAAAACATCCTCGCTCTTTGAAAGGTGCCAAATTTTTTGAAAACTCTGATGTCTCATTGGATGATATTATATCTTCCACAATGATTTTTCAAGGTACTGCAAAAGAAGCAGTATCATTATTTCCTGCAAACATCAACGTTGCTGCACTTTTATCATTAATAGGAATTGGAAGTGAAAAAACAGGTGTTAAAATTATTGCAGACCCTAATACTGATAAAAATACACATCAAATTGAAGCTTCGGGAACATTTGGCAAAATGACTTTTATCATTGAAAATTTCCCTGACATAAATAATCCTAAAACCAGCCGATTGGCAATCCTTTCTGCAATTGAAACTTTGAGAGAATACTGTTCACATGATATTCAAATTGGCACTTGAAAATATTTACTATAAAAAATTCGATAGTAATCAAAACCACTTTGCTATCCCTTTACAACAAATCATTACACCTATCTTAACTTTGTAATGTTTGGAATTACTTGATTGCTATCATACACAATAGTGTCTCATTGAATAAAAAGATGATTTGAAAAAAATTGAATATTTGTTTATTTTTTGTGTGATTTTTAAATAAACATAAAATCAACAATTTCTTTTTTAGTGATGATGTTGTAATGAAATCATGTATGATGGAAAGTGTCCATTTTTTAAATTGATGGATGGAATATTTTGTAAATACATCTCAGACAATTATTCAGGTAATGATAAAAAAGACTAGTCTTAGTCATACCTGTCTACTTTTGTTTATCCTCTAGAAAAATTGATCTTTTGTTTTATTCAAAATCTATGGGGTTCGTTCTTTTTTTTAAATTTCCAATTATTTCTAATGGTAGAATTTTTAGAAATGGGGAAATTCTTGCCACATTTGATGAATTCTAAGAGAATTATGGACTATTCCCCATTCTTTAAATCAGTAAATTTCCAATTTTTTTTGATTTATGTTAGTTCAGACATCTTCAAAACTTAAGGAAGACATTCTACGTCTTAAAAAAGAAAAAGATGTAGTGATCTTGGCCCATAATTATGAAATCCCTGAAGTTCAGGATGTTGCCGATTTTACCGGTGACTCTTTGGGTTTATCTAGGCAGGCAGCAACTGTTCCTCAAAAAACTATCTTGTTTTGTGGTGTTAATTTTATGGCTGAAACTGCGGCAATTATTAGTCCTCAAAAAAAAGTGATTTTGCCTGATTTAGAAGCTGGTTGTTCTTTATCTGATTCCATAACTCTTGATGAATTAAAAAATTGGAAGAAACAACATCCTGGTGCAATTGCTGTAGGTTATGTGAACACTACTGCTGAAATAAAATCTGAATTAGATTATTGTTGCACTTCATCTAATGCTGTAAATGTGGTTAAAGCAATCCCTGAAAATAAAGAAATTTTATTTTTACCTGATATGTTTTTAGGTTCATATGTTGCAAAAATGACTGGACGAAAAAATATCCATATTTGGGCTGGTGAATGTCACGTTCATGCAGGAATCACTCCTGAAGATGTAACTAAAAAATTAGACTCTATGACTGATACAGAATTAGTTATTCATCCTGAATGTGGTTGTACTACACCTTTCATGTATGATGTTGCAGATGGAAGTTTTGATAACAAAAAAGTATCTATTCTTTCTACGGAGGGAATGTTAAAACATGTGACTGAATCAAAGTCCAAGAATTTTGTTGTTGCAACTGAAACTGGAATTCTTCACAGAATGAAACAACAAAATCCAGAAAAAACATTTGTTCCTGCATCTGAAAAAGCAGAATGTCAATACATGAAAATGATCACTCTTGAAAAAGTATATGATGCATTACTAAATGAAAAAAATGTTGTCACTGTTCCAAAAAATATTGCTGATAAAGCACGTTTAGCAATAGATAGAATGCTTGCAATAAGCTAGAATCTGTGATTAATTTGGTTGGATTATTCAGTAAAACTCCGAAAGATCCTCATCTACAAGAAAATATCAAAAAATTCAAAGAATTCAAAAAATTACTTCAGAAAAAAAAATATCCTGAAGCACTAAAATCTGGAATTGAATTATTGAGAAAAGTTCCTAATCACCATGATGCCTTATTTATGGTAGGTGGAATTTACTATCTCAAAAACCAATATCGAACTGCAATTTCTTATTTTGACAAGTCTTTGGATATTGGTGAATATGATGTTGATGTATTGTTGTTAAAGGCATATTCTCACCAAAAATTAGATGAATTAAAACGTGTAATTCAATGCTGTGATAAAATTAAAGAAGTTGATCCTAAAAATAAATCTGTACAAAAACTATTAGAAGAATTAAATCTCTAAACTCATATCAATTCCTTTAATTGAATTGGTTATACTACCAATTGAAATGATATCTACTCCTGTTTTCCCATATTTTGAAATATTTTTTGAATTAATTCCTCCTGATGCTTCAAGTGATACTTTATTTCTTAATTTTTCATGTTTAAGCATTGTAATTGCCTTTTTGATTTGAATTGGAGAAAAATTATCTAACATAATTATTGATGCTCCGCTTTTTGCTGCAAGAATGAGGTCTGAAGTATTTTCAACTTCAACTTCGAATTTTTTGTATTTTTTCTTTGCTTTTTTAATTAACCGTTCAAGTGAACCTTCTATTGCAATGTGATTATCTTTAATCATTATCATTTCATCTAAACGTAATCTGTGTTTTCCTCCTCCTCCGATCTCCACTGCTTCTTTGTCAAAATATCTGAGACCTGGTGCTGTTTTTCTAGTTGCATATAGTTTTGTCTTTTTTGGAATTTTTTTTACTAGAAAATTTGTTTGTGTTGCAATTCCACTCATTCTTGTAAGTAAATTCAGTGCTGTTCTTTCACACATCAAAATTTTTGCTGCATCTCCTGTGATGCTCATTATGACCTGATTTGCTTTAATTTTTGTACCATCTTTTTTTAAAATTTTTACATTACATTTTTTAATTTTAAAAATATCTTTAACATAATTTACTCCTGCAACAACTGCATTTTCTCTTGAAATAATTGTGGCTGTGATCTTTTTCTTAGAGAGCAAATCACTTGTAATGTCTCCTTTCCCAATATCTTCTGAGAGAAATTCTGATAACTGTTTTTTAGGATTGAATGACAATACCATGATGAAATATTTATGTAATTTTAAAGATTTAGGAATTTTATACTACTTTAATTGCATACTTACCTTTTTGTGTAATGCCCAATGTTTTTGAAATTTCAGAATTTGTTGGGTCTACGACTAATACTACTCCGTTCCAATCTGGTGTCAAGTCTGATGATTTGCATACTGGACAAATTTTTCCTGTTGTAACACATTTACATTTTCTGCAAGCCATTTCTCGTGCCATTTTAACTTGCCTCTACTTTAGCAGGTTTACTTACATCACCAGATGATTTCTTAATTTCTTCTGCAATCCAGTCATCTGCACCAAGGAATGGTTGTCTACATGTGATTCCAATTTTACCCATTGTTGCAGCTTTACCTAATGAAACTGCAGTTATTCTTGCACGAAGTGTAGAACCAACTTTGAGTGTTCTTCCACTTTGATTAGCTAAAATCATTCCAGATTTTACATCACTTTTCAAATAATCGTCCATGACTTGTGATAAGTGAAGTAATGCATCTGTTGGACCAATTCTCACAAATGCTCCGAAATCTGTAATGTCTACGATCTCACCTTGAACTATTTCTTGTAATTTTGGATAAAATGTTAATGCTTCAAACTGAACTTTGTGAAATGTTCCACCATCTCCTGCAATCATTTTTCCCATCTCATCTACTTTGGCATCTAAAATCATGATAATGTAACCTAAATCTGCATTGATCATACTCTCATATTTTTCCTTGAGGATATTTACTGCCGCTTTTTTCAGAGTTGTTCCAAATAAGCTTGGAGGAATTCTAACAACATCAACTAGGGTAGATATAGAAAACAACTGTGTTAGTTTTCTTGAATTTCAATTTATGAATCTTTGGGTAATTTACTCGTAAATTTTCAAAGATTTTAGTTATTTTCTAAAGAAATAACAATTTCTCAAACAATCTGACTTATGTTTAAATAATGTAGACTAGTTTTTTGACGCAATGGTTGGAATCGATCAAGTCCTTGAAAAACTCAGTACTGTAATTGATCCTGATTTGAAAAAAGACATCGTATCTATGGGTATGATTAAAGACTTAGAACTAAATGAAGGAAATTTGAAATTTACCTTAGAATTAACAACTCCTGCGTGTCCATTTAATGTAGAGATTGAAGATGATGTAAGAAAAGCAATTGCAGAAATTTCAGAATTAAAAAATTTTGATATGAATGTTACTGCAAAAGTAATGGAAGGTCGTTCTCTTGATGATGATGTTGGGATGGCCACTGTAAAAAATATCATTGGTGTTGCAAGTGGAAAAGGAGGAGTTGGAAAATCAACGGTCTCATTGAATTTAGCTTTGGCATTATCTCAAGCAGGTGCAAAAGTTGGATTACTTGATGCTGATATCTATGGCCCTAGTATTCCATTAATGCTTGGAATGAAAGATGGATTTATGGAAGTTGAAGAAAATAAACTTCAACCTGCAGAATCAAATGGACTAAAAGTTGTTTCATTTGGATTTTTTGCAGAACAATCTCACCAGGCCGCAATTTATCGTGGTCCAATTATTTCTGGAATTTTAAAACAATTTTTAGTTGATACTAATTGGTCTGATTTAGATTATCTAATTGTTGATTTACCTCCTGGAACTGGTGATATTCCACTTACTCTTGCACAAACAATTCCTATAACTGGAATTTTAGTTGTAACTACTCCTCAGGATGTTGCAAGTAATGTTGCAGTTAAAGCAATTGGAATGTTTGAAAAACTCAATGTCCCAATTCTAGGTGTTGTTGAAAATATGAGCCACTTTATTTGTTCTAATTGTGATGAAAAACATTACATATTTGGTGATGGTGGTGCAAAAAAAATTAGTGAGGAATTCAAAATGCCCTTTTTAGGTGAAATTCCTCTAAATTCTGGAATTATGGCTGGTTCTGATTTGGGAAAACCAATAATGATTGCAAGTCCTGATTCTCCTAGTGCTATTGCTTTTAGAACAAGTGCAAAAAATATTGCCGCACAATGTAGTATTCTTGCAGCAAAACTCCAATATGAAACAGAATCTGAAAAAACTAATGAAGAATCTATTTCAGAGACCAACTCCTGATTCTCGTGAAATTACCTGATTCTTTAAGAAATCAATTGAAAATTCCTTTGGGAGTACTTTTACCTGAAAGTCAAGTAAACAAAGAAAATATCCAAAACCATCTATCTGAAAACTCCTATGTGATTACCGTAGGTGATAGGACTACTGAAAAAATGATACATTTTGGTTTGATTCCTTCTTTACAAATTATTGATGGTCTGGAAAAAAGACAACAACGAGAACCTCCAAAACTTGAAGGAACAACTGAATTGAATGTGGATAACCCTGCAGCACAAATCACTGCCCAAAGTATTGAAATCATCAAACAGTCTTTTACTTTAAAATCACCTGTCCGTCTTTTGGTAAATGGTGAAGAAGATCTTTTAGTTATTCCAGTTTGTATTTTTGCACCTGAACATTCAGTTGTTTTGTATGGTCAACCAAATCAAGGATTAGTTATAGTTAAAATCACTCCAGAAATTAGAAATAAAACACAAAGATTACTTGAATCAATGAAATAATCGGGGTATGATGAGACGGTGGCTGTATGATTGATGATTACTCTATTAATACCTCTGACCCTATTAATTCATTAATTTGAAGAACGAAAGTAAACCCAATATTTAGAATAATTGACATTTGAAGATAAACTTCTCTTTGAAGATATCTTTTTGTGAAATTAGATCCTGAATTAAGATTACAAATTTTAGAAAAAATTGGAATTTATTCTCATAGGTTTTCAATCTCTGAACCTCATATTTTGTTAACCACAAAAGAGGTTCTTGATGCTCCAAAAGAAATGACTGAAGGTAGACGTACTTCTGCTTACAAATATTATGGTGTTTCTTATCTTCAACATAATTTAGTTTTCATAAATGTTCGAAAAATACCTGATGAAAAAATTCTTGAGAATACCATTGTACATGAATTAATTCATATGCGTTTTCCATATTTAGCACATGGAAAAAGATTCAACAAACTTGTTCGTCAAGGTTTGCGTGGTAAGACTTTTGACCCTTACAAGAAGAGAAAATAACCTTTACAATATTTTGAATTAATTTTAGTTTATTCTTTTACAACTAATGTCATGTCTAACTGATCTATTTTATTTTGAATTGCTTTTTTTAAAATATCATTATGTGAATCACAAAATTTGAAATAATTATCTGATGTTTGAAAGCAACCACAAATCCATTTTATTTTCTTTTCTCCTTCAACTGTCCATTTTGAATACTTTTGTTTTGACATATTGTCTATCCGTTTTTTTAATTTAAAAATCTGATCTTGTAAAAAGAAAAAAGATTAAGGACAACCTTCCATTTTTTGGATAAAGTAGCCTTTTTCTTTAATTGCCTGTTCTACAGGCTCTGGTGCTCCTTGTGAGTGACAAAATTGACATTCATTTGTTGTCATTTCTGCTTCTCCTTCACCTACTGATTGTAACCATTCTTTACCATATGTTAGGGCTTTGTCATGATCTTTTTCACCAGTAATTACATCAAAGTGCATTGTGTGACCGTCTGCTGCTTTGACGTATGTGTCGTATACGTGAATTTCCATAATTGATTATCAAAAAAAGGGATATTTAATTCAAAAACTCTTTAAACTCCTTTTTTGAATTTTCGGTAATGTTTGAATAATGATTTTTCTAACAAATATGTAATAAATTATGAAATATTCTGTTGTGTTAAAAATTCAAAATTCTTCTTCTATACTTTTAGAATTAGATGATGCCTATTCTCCAAAAACAGTAACTGAGTTTGTAACAAAATTACCTTTCAAAGTCACTCTGAATATTTGGGGTGACGAGATTTATTCTTCAAAATCTCCTATCATACAACCTGAAGAAAATTCAAAATCTTTAGTTTCTCTTTATGATGTTGCGTATTGGCCTACTGGAAAAGCAATTTGTTTATTTTTTGGGTTTACTCCTATTGGAAATCCTGGAGAAATTACTCCTGCTTCCCCTGTTAATGTAATTGGGAAAATTATCACGACTGATAAAAAAATTCTCAGTGATATTGATGGTTATGATGCTGAGTTTATTTTAAACGAAAATTAATCTTGAATTGGAATTTCTATAATGTCTAATTCTAATTGAAATGCTTTGAAATTTTTGTTAATCCCTGAATAAATTACCCATGTGTATGGATTATTCTTCATGAATTTTTTATCTGTATTTGATGGATATGCTTCTCCGTTTGGATGTGAATGAAAAATTCCCACTATGTCCAAATTCATCTCTTTTTCTTTTTGATACATTTCCATTGTTTGTTCTGGAGATAACGTAAATTCTATTGGAGATGAATCAATATTTTCTGTCAACCAAATTTTTTTTACTATGTGTTCATTGTTATGTGACGTCCCGTATAGGATTGCACATGATTCATTTGGTTCTTCTTTGGAAGTATGATCTGTAAGAATTTTTTTCTGAAATTTTGAAATGATAATCTTTTGCAATGTTATTCTACATTCACAGTTCCTACCATCCATGGGTGGAATGTGCAATAATAGTCATAACTTCCTACTTCTGTAAATTTAAATTCATATACATCGCCTGCAGACATCGTTTCTGAATCAAAAATTCCATCTGCATCTGTTGGTGCTTTTCCTGATGTAACTGTATGAATTGTATTGTCTACATTATCCCATTCAATTGTTGTTCCAACTGAAACTTCGATAATTTGAGGATCGTAGTAAATTTGACCATCCTCTGGAATTGCTGCTCCTTCTGGAATTATAACTCTTTGAGGCTCTTTTGGTTCTTCAATGATTAATGTTGAAATCATCCAAGGATGTACAATACAAAAGTATTCGTATTCTCCAATTTCTAAATTAGTTGTATCTAATGTATACACATCACCTGCACTCATTAAACTAGAATCAAATGTTTCCCCAAAGTCTTCTGTACTGGTAACAGTATGTGCCACACCATCTACATTTGTCCACTCTACTGTATCTCCTTGTGTTACTACTGCAACGTCTGGTGCATAATCTGGATTTCCTTCTTGTGCAGATCCTTCTAAAATCTCAATTGCAAAAATTGGACCTGCTGGTGTAATGTCTTCTGTAGGCTCTTCAATTTCAACTTGTGGAATGATGTATGAATCTGGACTAACTACTCCAAATGCTAACCACATAATGATTCCAGTTGCTGATGCCATTCCTGCAATGGCCCCAATTGGTTTTAGATATTTTGGGTGCTTCATGGATAAATATGCCATAATTATTGCTGGAAATGCAATTGCCATTAAAAGTCCTGCAAGTGTAATTGTATAATTTGATGTATTCATTGTAAATGCAAACATTCCAAATCCTAATGCAATTGAAACAATTACTAGAGTTGTTGCTTTTGCCCTATTACTGGTGGACACTCCTCCGTCTAAGATACCTGTAGCTAGGAAAATTAATCCGATAAACATAGTTAAACCTGTTAATGCATGCATGCCATCGATGAATGTATGTGCTAAACCTGCATATGATAACACAACACCTGCCAGCCCTATGGCTGTAAGTCCCATTCCCGGCATCATGAGGTCCCAATTACTCATTTAACGTTGCTGGTAGGACTGAGATACTTATTCCTTTTGAAATTCATAGATCACCTCGACGAAGAAATTAAATGGCTTTGGACTGGGATAGAGTGGTTGGGATTTAAAGAAATAGTGGAAATATCTAAGCCACGAATAGTTGTTTTGTTAGTTATTACAGCTGTTACTTCCATGTTTGCAGCAAGCAAGCTTGTTGAAGGGGCACCTGAACTAAACTTGTTTCATTATTTACACATAATTGTGGCCGGCGCATTGGCCTCAGCTGGTTCAAGTGCTCTGAATCATTATTATGATAAAGATATTGATCCTAAAATGACTCGAACTAGTTCTAGACCTATTCCATCTGGACGAATGGCATCATCTCATGTTTTGATTTATGGTTTGGCTGTAAGTTGTATTTCTGTAATTTATGGATTTTTTGCATTGAATGCTATCTCTGCATTTTTTATTGCATTGGGAATTTTTTCTTATGTTGTAATCTATACTGTTTGGTTAAAACGTCTAAATTCCTCAAATATTGTAATTGGTGGAATTGCTGGTAGTGCTGCATCTTGGGCTGGTTGGACTGCAGTTACTGGTAGTTTAGATTTGCTTGGATTTTTAGTTGGATTTTTAGTTTTTGTTTGGACTCCTTCTCATTTTTGGTGCCTTGCAATGAAAATTAAAGATGATTATGATCAAGCAAATATTCCCATGTTGCCTGTTGTTATTGGGATGCAGAAAACATCAAAATACATTTTAGGTAACACTCTGATCTTGCTTCCTTTTTCACTAACTCTTGCACTGATTCCAAATGGTTTGGGTGTTGTTTATACTGTAATTGCTATGATTTCAGGTGGATTGATGCTTGCATATCATTATAAATTAACAAAAATCCCTACTTCTGAATTTGCATGGAAAGCATACAAAGTAACTGCGCCTTACCTTACAATAATTTTTGTTGCTGTAGCATTAGATGCTGCTTTTCATATTCCTTTGTTTTAGAATTTATTTATCAAAACCTGGAAAACTAGCTTCGTAATCTTTTTCCATTGTTTCTTTGTTCTGTTCTTCTATTTTGTCTACTTCTTTCTCTATCTCTACTACCTCTATTCTTCTTTCATCTTTAGTGATCCATGATACTTTGATGAGTCCTAAAATCTCTAAATCTAATAAAATCTTGTTGAATTTAGCATTAGGAATTTCAAATTCATTTTTAAGTAAAATTTTGTAAAGATCAACATCTGTTAATGATTTTTCTTCTTTTATTTTATCAAATACTGAGTTTCTTATTGGTATTGCCATTTTTATCCGTAGAATGATTTATCTTCTGACTTTGGTACTACGTTAGATATACTTTCCTTCACGCTATTATACCATTGATCAACTTCTTTTGTAATTGATGGTCTAACATGTTTCAAACTATTTGCAAAATTTTGACTGGATATTTTCAAAGAATTATCCCCCATTGCTTGAATTGCTGCTTCTCTACACAATGCTGCTAAATCTGCACCTGTGAAATTTTGAGTGGCTATTGCAATTTCTTTTAATTTAACATCGCTTGTTAATGGCATTTTTTTTGTTAAAATCTTGATGATTTCTAGTCTTCCTTTCTCATCTGGTGGTGAAACATACAAAACTAAATCTAACCTGCCTGTTCTTAACAGTGAATTATCTAACACATCTGGTCTATTTGTTATTCCGATAACTACTACTTGTGAAGTAATACCATCTTCAATTTCTGTTAACAATTGACTGAGTATATTCTCACTTGTCCCTCCTTCCTTTGTTTTATTCCGTGCAAGTGAATCTAATTCATCAAAAATTATAACGCATGGGGATGATGCTTTAGCTTTTCTAAATATTTCTCTAATTGCTTTTTCAGATTCTCCTACCCATTTTGAAATAATTTCTGGACCTCTAACTAGAATCATGTTTGCCCCTGTTTCAGTTGCTAATGCTCTACCCAACAAAGTTTTTCCACATCCTGGTGGGCCATAAATTAATGCTCCTTTGGGAGGTTTGATTCCCATATTTGTGAATTTTGTTGGTTTTTTCATTGCAGTGATGAGATTGTCTGTAAGTATTTTTTTAATTTCATCTAATCCTCCTACATCTTTCCACCAAATTTTGGATCTTTCTACATAAACTTCTCTCATTGCTGTAGGAATCACCTCATGCATTGCTTCATAGAAATCAATTAATTTAATTTGCATTGATTGCAGAATTTCTGATGGAATTTTTTCAGTTTCTAAATCTATTTCTGGAAGATATCTTCTAATTGATTTTAATGCTGCTTCTCTACACAGTGATTTAATGTCAGCTCCTGTAAATCCATGTAATTCTGATGATAAATCTTTAAGATCAATTTCTTCACTTATTGGCATTCCTCTGGTATGGATCTCCAGAATCTCTTGTCGTCCATCTTCATTTGGAACTGAAATTTCAAATTCTCTATCAAATCTTCCAGGCCTTCGGAGTGCAGGATCAACACTGTCTGGTCTATTTGTAGCTCCTAAAACAATTACATTTCCTCTATCGTTTAGACCATCCATAAGTGCTAATATTTGAGCCACTACTCTTTTTTCTACATCTCCATATGCTTCTTCTCTTTTTGGTGCAATGGCATCAATCTCATCAATGAATATGATACTGGGAGAATTGTCTTTTGCTTCTTTGAAGATATCTCTTAATTTTGCTTCTGTTTCACCATAATACTTGTTCATTATTTCAGGACCATTGATTGAAAACATATTGGCCTCTGATTCACTTGCAAGAACTTTTGCAAGCAAAGTTTTTCCACATCCTGGTGGTCCATGAAGTAAAATTCCACTATGTGGCTCTATTCCCAATCTTGTAAACAACTCTGGATGTTTTAATGGTAGTTCCACAATTTCTCTCATTGCTTTGACTTTTTCTTGTAATCCTCCAACTTCTTCATATGTAACTCTGATTTTTTTATCTGTAGTAGTTTCTGTTGAAATGTTGAGATTGGTGGAATGATCGATTTTAACAACTCCTTTTGGTGAAGTTTTTGTAATTTTGAAATCCATGGAGTTTCCTAAAATCATCACGGAAATTTCATCTCCATGAACAATTGGCATTCCTTTTAGTCTGTTTTTAACAAAATCTGTGAATTCCTTGTCTACTGTTACTGTGTCGTTAACTGGTGTAAGTGAAACTGTTTTTGCAATTTTTGATGAAACTTTTCTAATTTTTACAATGTCATTAATTGATGCTCCAACGTTTTTTCTTGTTTGTCCGTCAACTTTGATAATGTCTGGTAATTTTTCATCTTCATCTACTGGCCAAATAACTGCACAACTAGAACGTGAACCCATTATTTCTATAATATCACCAGGAGAAATTTTTAGAAAGTCCATTGCTTCAGGACCTATTCTAGCACGTTTTTTACCTACATCTCTTTGTTTTGCTTCTCCAATCCTCATCTGCAAAGGCTCTTCTTTGCGCGTCAAAAAATCCCCTATTTCATGTCAACTGACATTCTACTCATATTGAGGACTTCAAATTCACTAACCCCTTCTGTTCCTTTAACTGCATTTTCTAGGGCATCACTTTGTCCTTCTTTGTCTTCTAAAACAAACTCTGCTTTTAAAAATTCTAATCCAAATGCTAATGGTTCTTTTGCATGTCTTTTCATTGACATTCCTTCTGGTAATGTAGTTTTGAGAGTCTCTGCTAATTTATCAAGATCTACTTCAGTTCCCTCTGGTAAAATTTTTGTAATAAATAATAATTGTGCCATTTTTTATGGTCCCCTCGAATTACATGATGAACAAGTATAGTCTCTTGCAGCTTCTCTGCAACTTTGACATCTCCAAATTAAATCAACACCACAATCTGGACAATTGAATTTTACACATTTATCATTAGGCATGATATGTCTTTTACAACAACTACATGTTGGTAATGATATACTTGATGACATAACAAAAATTTCTGTAAACATCATTTATACCTTCCTTGTAATTTATGCGTAAATTAACTAAGTAATTTTTTAAATTCTCCTTCAATTAACACACTAGCTGTTTTAATTGATCCTTTCAATCCCAATAATTTTACAATTGAACTTGTATGAAAATCAAAATCATCTTTCTCTGAAATATCTTTAATTATTTCTGGTGTAATGGACTCAAATAATTTATTGATTGTATCATTGTCTAATCTATCTAAAATTTTTCTGGCAAAAATTTGTTTTCCAAATTCTTTTCCAAATTCGTCTGTCCATCTTTTTTGATATTCTTTAAGATCTGATTGATTATTTGTTTTCAGAAACTTAGCAATTGCCTGCCCTGCATATACTCCTCCCATCCCACTTGTAAAAATTCCTCCCGCTGTAGTAGGTTTTGCCTGCCCTGCTGCATCTCCTACGATAATTGTTTTCCCATCTACGAAATTTTCTATTGGTCCTTTAATCCAAATTGGCGCAAAAATTTTTCTAATTATGGAATATTCTCCTTTTTCATCGAGAAATTTATCTAATGCTTTTGCAACATTTATTCCCTTACCTGCAATTCCGACTTTACCTTTTCCATTGCTAGATGGAATTATCCATGCAAAAAATCCTGGATATTTTTCTTGATCAAAAATTACTTGAACTTTACCTTTTTTTATCCATCGTGCATAAATTTCATATTGTGCTGATGATAAAATTCCCGTCCTGTCTTTTTGAATGAGTGATGTTACTCCTCTTGCATCAACAAAAATTTTACAATCTATCTTTTCTTCATTGGTTCTTATTCCTGTTTTTGTTATTTCTTGAAAACTTGTTTTAACTTTAATTACTGCACCATTTTTTTGTGCCTGAAAAGCAATTTGCTTATCTAATTCCCTTCTACTAATTTCAACTACTTTTTGATTTTTTGAATTTATTGAAAAATTATTTCCATTTGGTGCTATTATTTCTGCATATTTCATCATATTGTCAAAAGTTTTTTTAAATGGAATTACCCCTAATCTTCTTAATCCTTCTAAACTTACTAATCCACCACAATGCTCTGGTGTTCCAATCTCATAATCTTCCTCAATTACGAGAACTGTGTACCCTTTGGATGAAACTTCTCTTGCTGCTAATAATCCTGAAATACTCCCACCTGCAACCACCACATCAAAGTACATAGATTTTGTTTCTTTGTCAATTATTTAATTCCAAAGTTTTTCATTATGCCTATACTGTGAAAAATATGTGGGTGAAATTAAACAAGTGATTGTAGTGAGAACTGATCTTGCTATGGGAAAAGGGAAAATTGCTGCACAAGTGGGACATGCTTGTGTTCTGGGTGCAGAACATGTAAGAAAATCACACCCAAAATGGTATGAACAATGGTGGGGTGGTCAAGAAAAAGTTGTTCTTAAAGTTACTGGAATTAAAGATTTACAAGAAGTTAAAATGCATGCAATTGATTTGAATCTTCCTTGGTCAGAAGTTACTGATGCCGGACATACTCAAATATCTCCTGGTACAATAACGTGTATTTCAATTGGGCCTGCTCCTGAAAATTTGATTGACAGAATCACTGGGAGTCTAAAACTACTCTGATAATTTTCCTTTTTTGGTATAAAATATTAACACCACTAAATGAGAAATTTTGTGAAAAAACAAACTAAGGGAATCGCTGCATTTCTTTTCCTAGGTGGAATTATGGTTACTTCCGGTGTCGTTATTGCATTTCCTGGAATTGATCCTGGTGTAGATTCTCCTGATATTACAATTACTGGAACTCCTGCTGATAATTTCCCTGACGAACAACGTGCACAATTTTGTGGTTCTGCAACTGCACTATCTACTAAATTTATTCAAGAATTTTCAATTCCTACTCCCTGTACAAATCCATTAGCTATTGTTGCTGATTATGATGGTAATGTTTGGTTCACTGAAACTAACACTGGTAATTTAGGAAAATTTGATCCTGTTACTGAAACATTCACTGAATATGAGAACCCTACATGGCCTGAAGGAACTCGTTCCATGATGTGGGGTATTGATTATGGTCCTGATGGTTCTGTCTGGTTTACTGATGAAACCTATGATTCTGTGTGGAAATTTTCAAGTGTGGATGAAACATATGTTAGACTGGCTTATCCTAATGAAGGCAATTCTTTACCTCAAAAACTCAAAATTGATGGTTCTAAAATTATAATTAATGATTTTACTGGAAATAAACTCACTTTGTTGGATCCTAACCAATCGAAAGATGATGTAAATTATCTTAGTATCCCTTCTCCTGTTGATAATTCTGTAACTGCTGATTTTACAGTTGATGCCAACGATAACATTTGGTTTACTAATTGGTTGTATCAACAAGGTGGTGTTTTAGTCAAATTTGATCAAAATGGATATCTTGATTCTGTTGCAGGTTCTAATGAAAAATCATTACCTTTACTTGATTTTGTAAAAATTTATGAATTGCCCAAAGAATTACTCACTCCAAACGGTGCTACTATTTCAAATGATGGAACCATTTGGTTAGCTGATACTACATCTTCATCATTCTTTAATTTTGATCCGCTAACAAAAGAATTCATTCAATATGTTACTGCAGACCCTATGTTGGAAACATATGGAAATCAAACTGGAATTGTAAAATCTCCTATTTCTAGACCTTATTGGATAGAAGCCGATTCTCAAGGAAGAATCATCTTTAATGCACAAACTGCAAATAATATTTCTATAATGGATCCAAAATTTCAAAATCTGATAGAATATCAAATCCCGTCAAAGAATCCTAATTGGGGTGACTGTACTTCTGGTTCTGGAATTGTGTTAGACGAATGTGGATTGGCACAATCTTTTGATTTTGCAATTAGTGGTGAAAAAATTTGGTTTACAGAGTGGGTTGAAAATAATATTGGAGTTGTTGATACCTCAATTACACTCCCATTGGAAATCAAACTGGGTTCTGATTCTATTGTTCTAAAACCTGGTGAAACAAAACATTTGAATTTTATCATATCTCCTAATTCTCAAAATGAACCTTTTGTTGGATCTTTGATTCATAATACTACTCATGAATTCCTTAATGTGACCATTGATCATGACCTTGAAACTTTTGAACTAACTTCTACTCCGATACCAATTCATACAAATATCTCTGCAAATGAAAATGCATCTCCTGGAACTTATAAAATTCTTCTTGGGGCTCAATTACCTGATGTTGCAATTAGCAAATTTGTTACAGTGACAATAGAGTGATACCTGATTTAGATTCTCAAATAGGCATTTCTGTTTATAGTACAGATTTTTCTGGAATTGGGGGGAATATTCGAGACATTCCTGAAAATTTTCATGTGTCTGAACAAATTTCTGAAAAATCTCAAAAATCAATTAATAATAAAGATGGTTATGCTGTATACAAATTAAAAAAGAAAAGAATTGATACAAATCATACATTATCTGATATTTTTAGAAAAAAAGGAATCCGATTAAAATCTCTTGGATTAAAAGATGCATCTGCAGTTACTGAACAGTTTGTTTGTTCAGGAAATAAAAATAAAGCTATAGATAATTTTACAACTGAAAAATATTCTCTTGAACATGTTGGATATGTAAAAAAACCTCTATCCAAAAAAGACATGATAGGAAATCATTTCAAAATTAAAATTTCTAATTGCACTGAAGATTTATCATCTTTTACTGATTATCAAAAAATTTTAAATTTTTATGGTTATCAAAGATTTGGCTCCAAAAGACCTGTCACTCATCTTATTGGGAAGGCAATTATTCAAAAAGATTTTTCAAAAGCTGTTGATTTAATTTTAGCATTCACTTCTGACTCTGATTCGAAAGAAAATAATGAGATACGAGAAAAATTACTTGACCGGGAAAATTATGAAAAATATTTGGATTCTATTCCATTTCAGATGGATATTGAAAGAATTGTTTTAAAAGAAATGATTCAACATGGTGATTCTTTTAAGGCAATACGTGCAATTCCTTTGTCTTTAAGACGATTTTACATTCAGGCATACCAGTCTTTTATTTTTAATCAATCACTGAGTTTATCTTTTTCTGATGGTGAAGATTTGTTTCATGCAAAAACTGGTGATGTTTGTTTTGATTTTAAAGGAATTATTGGAAAATTTGTTACTGGACTGGATCAAAAACTTGCATTGCCCTTTGTTGGTTATTCGTATTATAAAAAAACACGATTTGATTATCATATTTCTAAAATTCTGTATCAGGAAGAAATTTCTCCTAAGGACTTTTTCATAAAAGAAATGCAGGAAGTAAGCAATGAAGGTGGTTTTAGACAAGCTGCAATTCACTGTACAAGTTATTCATCAGATGGCAATATGGTAGAATTTTCGTTATCTCGTGGTTCTTTTGCAACAATTATTTTAAGAGAAATTATGAAGCCTTCAAATCCTATATCTGCTGGGTTTTAGTTTTTTTCCTGATGACTGTTATACTAATTCCAGTAATAATCATCAAAAACCCCACAATTGCAATTTGAATCCCATATGCTGTCCATTTTGGACTGGAGTACATGAATGATGTTTGAGGTCCTAAAATTGACAATCCTTGAAGATGAAAAACAATTCCTAAAATCAAAACAATCGCCCCTCCCCCACTTATAACTTTGATCAGTTTCATTATTAGATAATGTTTATAGTAGTACAAAAAATAAATTAAATCTTAAAATTCCACAAATATTTTTTGTAATCATGGAAAAAATGCGTGCAATGGTATTAACAAAATGTGCTAAAATTGAAACAAATCCTTTAAAATTAACTATTATTGATAGGCATGAAATTAAACGACCAAATGAGATTTTAATTAAGATAGAAGCTTGTGGAGTATGTCACTCTCAACTTCATGGAATTGAAGGTGACTGGCAGGATATTGGAATCCCTCCTTCTTTACCTACTGTTCCTGGTCATGAAGTCGTAGGAAAAATTGTTGAAATTGGAAATGCGGTAACTAAATTCAAAGTTGGTGACCGGGCTGGAATTACCCCTTTACTTGAAGCATGTCAAAAATGCTCATATTGTTTGGATGGGAAAGAATACCTTTGTGAATCTTCTACAATTACGGGTGAATCCTTCAAAGGTGGATATACTGAATACATTACAGTACATGAGAATTTTGCAACATTGATTCCTGAAACAATGAAGGCAGAATATGCTGCTCCTCTATTCTGTGCTGGGATTACTGCATACAAGGCAGTCAAAGCTGCTGAACCAAAACCTCGTAAAAAATTAGGTATATTTGGAATTGGAGGTGTAGGTCATATGGCAATACAATTTGCAAAAGTAGAAGATTGTGATGTTATTGCATTTTCAAGATCTGAAAATCATTTGAATGTTGCAAAAAAATTGGGTGCAATTGATTCTATGACTTTTTCAGAAAATCAAACTGTCTTCTTAGAAAAATTAAAAGAAAAGCATGGGTTATTAGATGCTGCAATTGTTTTTGCACCTGCAGATATTGTAACAGACACTGCTATCAAATCAATAAAAAAAGGAGGAATGGTGGTAATTGCAACTGTCGGAAAAAATCCGTCATTTTTAGCGTTTGAAGAAAAAACAATTCGAGGAACATTAATTGGCTCTACAAAAGATATGGAACAAGTAATCAAAATATGTACTGAAAAAAATATTGAAGTAATTACCCAAAAATTTTCATTAGAGAATGCAAATGATGCATTAAAAAAATTAAAAGATTCTGAAATTGAGGCAAGAGCGGTGTTGATGCTTTGATTTTATTTTTTAACATTTATGGGATGGCTTACAAATGAATTGCAAACGATGTCATCATACAGATGAAATCCATCTGTTAAATGAAAATAGTTCTTCAATAATTAAGGCTGGAAAATGTAATATTCCAAATTGTACATGTTCTCAGTATTTAGATCCAATCAATACCATTGATGAGGATTTGTTGTAATCTTTATTTTCAAATTTGTAGTGCGGAATATTTCAAAAAATAAATTTACATAAAATAACCAAATTAATTTTCATAACCGATAGTTCTCATGCCTACACATGGTTTATTCCCTTTACTCCAACATTTACAAGAACAAGAAACAGCTTTTCCACTTTCTAAATCTTTGACGACTTTATGAAATACACCTTTTCTTATTTTTGACTCAATTGATATTATTTGAAATACATCCTTTTTTTGATCTGATTTTTCCATGTTGATTTAGTGAATTTCATACTAAAAAACTCCATCTACAGTAATAATTCATATATCAAAATTCCTTTAGATGTTTATGGAAAAACACAAACCTTCAGATGAAATAATTAAAGAATTAGATAATTTATTATCAAAAATTAATGCAATGGAAATTGTTGCTTCTGATAACTTTCAAAAAAATTCTATAATGATTTTAAGAACCTTAGTTGAAGGACAAATTCATTCAATCAATGAATTTGGACACTTAAAAAAAGCAATTGATTTATTGACTTTGGAGTTGTTTAATGTACAAAATAAAATCAAAAACTAAATTCTATATTGTCTACTCCACAATTTTCACATTTCTGTGATGTTGACCCTTCTTCTACTTGCTTAATTTCTACACCACAATTTGGACATGAATATCTTTTTGTTTTTCTTATTGAAAATTCTGGAACTGGTGTATTTTTTTCATCAGAATTACAAATTGGATTATACCGTTCTCTGATTTTCTTTACCACATTTTTTCTTTGTTCTTCATTTGATTCGAATAATGGCAAAATTGCTAAATATAGTGATTTTTCATTTTTAGATTCTTTTAACCAACATTTGAAATGTGAGTGCTGTGTGAAAAAAGATACCTCTTGTGTTTTTTCACAATTTCCTACATGTATAATATTAAATTTATCTTGATCTCTTGACATTATCAAAAACACTACTTTCTCCATTGGTGGGCCCCATTCATCTAATGGAATAGGTCCAAGAAACTCATATTGTAGAATCTGAATACTCAATGAACATATTTCTCATACTCTCTTTTCTTTTTTCCTATGCTAACCAGAAATTTTAATCTGATCGAATTATGAAACTTGAAAAGATTAAATTCTAGAATAATGGGGCTTCTGTAAATGAAAGAGCCTCATAATCGTGCAAAAGTAGGTTATTCGATGATTCTTGTTTCAGCAAGTCTTGCTGCGATTGGACTAATTGCATTAGCAATTGGAGGCGATGTATTATTTGCAGATAATATGCAACGAGAAAACACTTCACATTTCAATGAATGTAAAGCAAATGACTTCAAAACTGATGGTTGTGAAAAATACTGGGATAGAATAAATTCTAAAATTTCAGGAATTTATGTGGATCTGCCTGAATAATCAATAACCATTTCCAAAGTCTTCTAACGTGTTTTGATTTTTTGTTAATCTGTTCATAGCAAAAAATGCTCCTCCTACAATTCCTGCTTGATAAAATGTATACAAAAAAACCCCTGATGATGTAGGATCTGATTTTGTAAAGCTTAACACTAACATGGTAAAAAATACAAATGTTCCTGCAAATGTGACTACTCTATCTAAAATTCCTGAACTCATCCCAACAATTCTTTTTGTGGCTGCTGCCATTAACATAATACTTGTAATGATTAGAAATGTAGCGCCACCATTTGCTGCAACAAAAGAATTTGCCCATGTAATTAATCCGTCTTCTAAAATAGTTACTCCTGGCATTATACTTCCCCCATTAATTGCAAAATTCACTGAACTGAACATTCCTCCTATGACAAAGAAAAACAAGAAAATCTTTACAATGGATCTCTTTATTGGACTACGAATTTCTGACGGTTTTACTGCTCGTTCAGTGATTCTAACTCCATAAAGAAACCCTACTGCCATGGCAGGAATAAACATGATATTAATCAAAATTGGAGATTCTTTATTGACTGCCTCAATTTGAGGGTGAAAAATTAAAAATAATAAAACTGCAAGAGATGCTGCTCCCCCAAATAATATTAATCCTAAATATTTGTGATCATTTGCTTGAAACGATCCTTCCCAGTTGTACACTTTGATAACTAATGAAAATTTCATTAAAGTTAGAATCGACAAATCATTTGTTCAAATTATCAACTTTTTTTGTGCACATATGAGCAGAATTTAATTCATTTTCAACCAATTATTGATTTACCAATCAAATATGTGGGGTTATCTTTTTCACACTAGAAAAATAAAGAACCCATTTCATAGATACTTATGAGTAAAATTACTGATGAAGATCGAGAACGTATAAGCCTATTACAATTGGTCACTAGTTCAAAAAATGAATTTAACAATCTAACTTTGGATCAATTGAATCGATTACAACAATTAATTGAGAAAAAGGATTATAGTCATGATAAAAAAGCAAATAAATCTAAATCCAAATTACTGAAAAAAATCAATGTCAGGATCTATGAATTGACTGAAGGCAGGGGAATTTGGGGTTGATTAACTATGTACAAATATTCTAAATGATCTCTCAAAATAATGCCAAATCACCTTTCTTCGGAAACCAGCCCATATCTATTACAACATAAGAATAATCCTGTTGACTGGTATGGTTGGAATGAAACATCATTAAAAAAAGCAAAATCTGAGAATAAACCCATTTTTCTAAGTATTGGATACAGTGCATGTCATTGGTGTGAAGAGC
>JAANXA010000068.1 GCA_018263505.1 Candidatus Nitrosopumilus sp. | reverse complement strand
GATACTTTTCAAGAATGATACAAAATAACGCCAAAAAATCTACGAGTTTACAACCAATGACGACTAGAAAATGTAGTTTGAACAAAAAAGACGAGTCATTTCAGAATTTTACAGATTGCATAAAGACTGAGGCCACTTGCAAAACACAAGAAAAAAGAAGAAATTCTAAAACCTATTCTTCATCTGATTTCTTTGTTTGACAAACTTTGTATTTAATTGAACAAAGAATAGTAAAATTATTCTAAAAATAATTTTGTCAATTTATAACAAACTTGAAAAGATTATTTTCAAAATTTTAATGAATCAAAGGATTCTGTATATTCTAGGCTTTTTTTAATGCAAAATTCCCACACTTTGGACATCTATGCTTTCTTAGAATTTCAGCATCAGTGTATCGTGGCTTTACTGAATACTGAAATGTGTATTTACAGTCCTGACAAATGCCATCAATGTTTCCAGGTGGAATCATGTTTTTTGTAATAATTCTGTGAGATATAAAAAAACCCATTCTGCCCTATCTTTCGTAATGGAATAAAGAAAATTCCATTTTAAAAACAGGTAATCCTTGAAAAATCCTATATGGAAAATCTCTATACACAAAAAATAAAAAGAATTTGTTACAATCTCTATTGTGATTTTAATTTCTCGTAAAGTAGAGAGTTCCTATACGAGAGATGTTGGACGGGGAGTAGTTAGAATAGATTACAATTCCATGGATGAATTAAATGTAGAAACTGGAGATGTCTTGGAAATTAAAGGTAAAAGACGAACAGTTGCAAAATGTCTTCCTCTTTATCCATCTGATGAAGGGAAAGGAATAATCAGAATAGATGGGAATGGTCGAAATAATATTGGAGTTGAGGAAGGTAATTCTATTTCTATTACAAAATCAAGTACAGTAGTTGCACAAAAAGTAACTGTAACATCATTGGGAGGTCATAAACCTGAAACTACATCACATCCACCAATTGATGAGAAATATCTTACAGATGCTTTACACCTTGTTCCTTTTACCAAGGGAGATAATTTGATGGTTCCATATTATGGAGACAGTATAATTTATCAAGTTGTAAACGTGGAACCTGATTCTAATGTAGAGGTAAGAAAAAATACTGTTTTTACAATTATTGAATAAATGGATAATATGGAGAAGTGAATAATGGACATCAACCCTTTTGACAAAGATGGAAATCATAAAAATCAACACAACTGACAAAACAAAAACAATTCCTGGTTCTGATTCTTTTTCACGTTCTGAGGAATCAGATATGTCTTTGTCTGATGACCCCGTCATACCTGCTGAAACCCTTCCTAAAGATTCTACTTTGAATCCTAAAAAGGGAAAAAATACTTTTGATAGGTATTATTGGAGTTTTAGAAGTGATCAAAGTTTTGATGCAAAGAGACTAAAATTTGAAAGAGCCATAGATTATTGCAAAAAACACAATCTTGGAAGCAAAGCAAAACTTCGAAGATTAAAAATGAAAATTGACAGATGGAGTGTGGAAAATGAACGTGATGTTGAAGCAATGGTTTCTGACTATGAATTACTTTTAGATCTGATTGAAGAGTTTGAAAATCAAAAATGATTTTGATTAATCAAAGTCAAGAAAACATGAATTCCTTCAAAATAATTCTTTCATGATTTATTTTTTAAATAACACTAGTTGAGATTATAATATAATATGATAAATAGACTATTGATTAACCTATAATATTTGACATCTAGAAAGAAAAAACAAGAAAATTTACTAAAACGTATCAGTGCTGGATATTATGCCCCAAAAAATTCCTCTATAACTTACTCTCAAAAAACAGTAAAAAAACCCATAATTCCATCAAAAAATGATTGTGAACATAAATGGGAAGAATACTGTAAGGATGAAAATGATTATACAAAAATTGAATATTATTGTACAGTGTGTAATGAACACGAGATAAAAAGAAGACCTCTAAAAAAGGAATACAAATACACAATCCTACCACATGAAATTAAAAATCACGGAAAAGCAGAATATCGACCAAATTTTAGAAAATACCCTCCACCTGAAAAAGCAATTTCATGGAAGGGAAATCTACAAAAAAAAGAAGAAATTTTTAACAGATGTATAAAAAACAAACGAATTTCTTTATCTGAAAATATTCCCTTCTCAGAAACTTTGTTAGGTAAAATTATTCCTCTTTTAATCTTAGATGAGAATGCTGCCCATCCAACATTGATAAAAAAATTAGAAGAAGAAGGTTATGATGGTGAATTTTTGGGACGAGGGTTAAAAGATCCTGATGTTTATCGTGAGGTAGTTAGAAAAAATGCAATTTTAGTTACTGAGGATGAAGACTTTCAAATTGATATAATTCATGATAAGAGAACATATGACCCAATTTACATTAGGCGGGACACAAATCAATTAATGGAAAACTTGGATTTGATTCTAAAACATATGAGGAAATTTGAAGAATCATAAAACTATGTCTGTTCTAATTGGAAATTGTATGTTAGATTATATGGCGATTTTATAATAAGTTTTTTTATAAAATAATATTTTTAGCATAATAGTTTTCTAGTAAAAATCACCTTACACATGACTGAAGATATACTGGGATAATGCCCATTGAGAAATGAAGATACATTTGATGAACTAGTTGTTCACTTTGAATCAAAGAAAAACCCATTGAAAGAAACTGTGTTTAATTTACGGTTCAGGGTTAAGGATAAAAGTAAACGTGTACGAATCAAAGAAAAAGTTTAGAGATAGTGTTGCCTTGGATTTTATTGAACAAATACGTAGACTAGGCGGCATATCCTCATTAACTAGAGATGTGATTGTATTGTAAAATTATTAAGATTCAAAAAAATATTATGAAAAACTAAAATTTCAAAAATTTAGAATTTTATTAATGATGAATTGTTGATTTTGCATTTACTAAACAAGGTATAGATTTTACCAAATAAGCAATCTGACAAAAATGTATAACATTGAAAAATCTTTCTTTTGAATCGTCTTGGAGTTTTTGAATTAACCTATTTGTTCAGTTATGCACTAAAGTAATAATTTGATCTTTTCATTGACCGTATGTGGGTTATCCTTGCAGTTAAAAAAACAAAGGCAAAAATCTTTGAGTACGTCTGGTCAAAATTTAGTCAATCTATTTTGGTGTGCAAATCAAAACTCCATTATGGCATTAGAGCAATGGTTTGATACTCATCTTCTACGCTTTAGATACTCTGAGATAATTTTTTCTGCAAACTCGTCTGGTGTGATCTCTTTTTTGTTTGATTGGCTTGCAAGCTTTCTGGCATTAGTCTTTGATAGTTTGATTGATATGTTTTGTTTGATTCGCATGTTTTTTGCTCTTTTGAGAAGTTTTTGATGAGATGATTTTGGAGATTGAGATAATGCTTGCAAGTATCTCTTTTGCATACTTGTCTCTAATTTTGAAATTCTATCCACTATTTTTTCGGCTTTTTTGATATTTGGAACTGTAAGGTAAAGTTTTGTCATTTCGTCTCGAGTGATTTGCTGCGGAACAAGTGCCTTTAATCTGTCTGGAACTCCTGCAAATCCAAGGTATTTCTTAAGAGTTACAGCTGACATTCCCATTGATTTTGCAGCAGCTGATTTTCCCATCTGCTCTGTCAAAAATTTGCAAGAATCTGCAATCTCTTTGTGATTCATGTTGTTTCTATGAATATTTTCAACTACAGATGCGGCTTTTGCATTTTCAAGATCATATGATGTCTTTTTTGTTAAAACGTGAACTGGAATTTTCTTTGCACCTAGTCTTTTCATTGCAGCTAATCTTCTTTGTCCTGACATTAGCAAGAATGTGTTTTTGCCTTCTTTTTGAACAAGTGGAGGATTCAACAATCCTTCATTTTTAATTGATTTTGCTAATTCTGAAATATTTTCTCTATCAAGCTTTCGTGCCTGGGCTTCCTTCCACACTTTGATCTGTTTTATTGGAATTTCTCTTAACCTGTATGAGATTGTTGGTTTGTATCTTCTCACTGTATTTTTCAAAATGTCTTCTCTAAAGTATTCATTGGTTTATTGAAAATAATTTAAACTCTAATTATTTCAACAAGATTTTTTCAAATTATAAATTCAATCCAAAAAAGTTGATTTAGAATTACAAGAAATTGACTCTTTAATTGATGTCAAGATTCAAAATATAATTTACTATTGTTGGAACGGTAAAAAAGATATCAGTTCAGATAGTTGGTTAACAAATAATCGGAATTTGAGTGTGTTTAGATTATGTATTCAAGTTTAGGAGTATAGTGTTGGATAGAATTAGATGAAATGAATTCAATTGTTGGGGGTGTAATGTTTGGAGGATAATCAAATGACATCAATGCCATCTTTAAGCAGTCATGAGATTGTTCTATTTTTCCCATTTTTTTAAACACACATGCCTTGAAGAACCATGTTAGTTCATCATTTAGATGATCATGTGAACCTAGAATTTTATCAAGATGTTTATGTACTTCTTCATATTTTTCTTTTTGAAATTTTAAAAAGCCTCCAACAAATTGTAATGTTGTTTCATCATAGTTTTGTTTAGCCATAATTCTCATTAGAGAATTTCTATTTAAGGTAATTTCTTGAAAAACCTGTTTGTTTAATTGCTAAATACTAAATTTTCGTAGAAAATACATGGAAAAAGCCGATAATCTATCAGTTAACAAATAGGCTAAACCATAATTTTTCATCTTTTTTGCTTTTGTGACTGATTTTGGTCCTTAATGGTGCCTCATATTTCCCTCAAAATTTTCAACAGTCGTAAAATGAAATACCCCTCTCTATTAAGAGAGCACTTTGTGATTTCCATGTGTATTTTTTTACTTTGTAGAATAACTCAAAATTTAACAAAGAACATGAATAAATAACATCTTCAAAAAAATACTAGAAAAAATATTGTACATCATGATTGTTCTAAAACCATTATGTTGAAAATCTTTTAAAAAAATCTCAAAATATTTTTAGGACAATAAAACTTTAGAAAAACCGTATTCCTGACAATTGTTATAGTGATGCGCAATCTCATTTTGCCATCCCTTTTGGGTATTGATTTTTAGTAAAGATTTTCGCAAGTCTTCTATCTTTGTTTGATATGTATGGTTTCTTTCAATAAGATATTTCAAATATTTTGTGTCTGCCAGAGAATCGCTCTTTTTTAGATTACATTTTTCACAAGATAGAACCAGATTCCAGGATTCATCTTCAAATATGTATGACCAGGGGATGAAATGATCAACGTGTGTCTTTGCTTTATCTAAAGAACCATTGCAGTAAAAACAACTTTCAAAGTCTTTGAATATTTTCACATACTTTGAGAGAGGACCGCGTTTTATCTCATATGACTCAACTTTGGCAATCAATCTTGGAATGGTATTTACTTTTTCTAGAAATTTGCTCCATTCAAATAACACAAGTTTTGTCAAAAAGACATAGTTTTCTGAAAAGAATTTTACAGATTCGGGTTTTAACTCAATTTGACTTGCATCATCATCATAGTCATAAAATACCTGCCTTCGAATAGAAGAGTTGCCTTCCCGAATATTTTGAAAGCGAGGAATCACTTGTGATGTTTTTTGAGACTCTTTGCCAAAAACTCTTTGTTTTATTTTTTTTTGTGCCTGATTAATCTTGGATTTGGGCATATTTTTGAATGGTTCAGGGATATAGTCTGTCCCAAACACGTTTCGAATTATTTTGATTACAGATGGGGGTTTTGAGTCCTGATAGTTTTGTTTTATTCGGTACTTGCATTCTTGGTGCCAGAAATAAGTCAGAAATGAGTTTGCAATCAGATCATAATCAACAAGTATGCTCTGATTGTTTTTGATGTGATCATCTATGCTTTGTTTAGTTATTGCATTGGAGTAATCTAAAAGGAATTTTGCCAGTGCAAACTTGTAGGTGTTGCTCTTACTGCCCTTGGTAATAATGGATATGAATGTCTGTTTTAGATATTTGTCATCCATATAACTTTAAGATACTATATACTAATAATTATTCAGAATTTTTAAATCAATTATCAGAACAGTCATGTTAGAATCATCCATCCATAATACAATCCAATCAATCCAACAAAAGCTAGAGTCATTAGTTTTCTCTCTTTTTTAGAGCGACTCATGTACTTTCTCTGTAACTTCCAGATGAAATTAGTAATCACAGTGTCACGTCCAGTTTTTCTCCACAGATACATGTCTGCTTTAGTAATCCCTTTCAGTACCAGTTTGTTTGCATAGGAATGAACGTAAATGAAGAA
>JAANXA010000067.1 GCA_018263505.1 Candidatus Nitrosopumilus sp. | reverse complement strand
TTTTTCTTTTGCTCGTCTTGTTAACACTAATCTTCCATTTTTATCAAACAATAGTGCAGTAAATGCTCTATGTAATTTCCCATTTGGCAAATGACACTTTACTTTCTCTTCAGTCCCAATAGCATTGTCATTTTTATCAACTAAAATTACAAACTCTTCAGACATTTCTTTTCCCCTTAAACAATGTTCCTTCAAATGTCTTATTTTTAATCGCTTTTACAATTCTCTCGGGCTTGTTACCGTTAACAAAAAACACATTCATTCCCATTTTTGCAATTTTTGTTGCCTCTTCAACTTTTCTGGTCATTCCTCCTGTAACATCCATCTTATTTTCAGAAATTAACGGATGCTCTCCTTTTAATTCATAAATTAATTTTTTTGATTTCAAGTCTGAATACAATCCATCTTCGTTTAAGGCAAATATAGTTAATCTTGGTTTTAGAATTTTTGCAAGATGTGTAATAATCTTATCTCCTGATAAGATGTATGTTTTTTTCTGACCAAACCAAAGCGCATCTCCAAATGTTACTGGAATCATGCCTGATTTTGCAATTTTTTCAATTTCTTTTACTTTTTTTGTTATTGGTTTATTCCCTGTCATGAAATCAGTTGGGGGTAAACAATATGGTGATTGCTTATTTTTCAATAATGCATCTAAAATTATCTTATTTAATTCAATCATGGAATTTTTTATGATTGCAACTCCTCTAAGATCATATTTTTTTTCTTTTGTATGCATGTCATATTTTACTGACCAGTAATGGCCGTAAGAACCACCACCATGAACAACAACAATTGGCTCCTTGATCTTTCTCAAACTTTTTGCAAGATTATCAATTGTTTTTTTCCTAGCTGATAATGGTTTTTCTTTATTTGTAATAATTGAACCGCCTAATTTTATCAGAATCATGCTGTTTCAAAATATCTAGTCAATTAAAAAGTATTTAGTCCTTGAAAATCTATTTTTACAGAAAAACATTCATAATTTTTTTCTTTAAATTGATTTAATGTTCCTTCCAAATTTGTATCGTCTGTCAAAGCAAAAATACATCCTCCTCCTCCTGCACCTGTAATTTTTGTACCAAATGATATTTCATTACCTACATGAATCATTTTTCTCATTTTTTCATTTGATATTCCAATTGTTTCAAGATATTTTTGATTTTGTTTAATTTTCTCTCCTAACTTTTTAATTTTATTTTTCTTTAACAGTTCTAAAACGTCATTAATTAATTCTAATTCTTTATCACATAGATTTGAAAATACATTCTCATTTTTTTCTTTAAAGAATTTTACTTCTTTAACTATTTTTTCTGTGGAATGTTCTATGTTAGAATTTGCAATAACTAGATGAAAATTAGGCTCAGATTCAATCTTTGAAAACCCATTTTCTTTGTCATATTCCATTATTCCTCCAAATGTACAAACTGTACAATCTGCACCTGACGTATTTTGAAAAATGGTTTTTTCTGCCTCTATTGCCATTTCTAAAATTTCTTCTTTTGATGGTTCTGAAAACAATTTTGAAATTGCTGCTGCTCCTGCAACACAACATGCAGATGATGACCCTAGTCCAACACCTGTTGGAATTTGTGATTCAACTTGAATTTTAATTCCTGATTCTTCATTTTGAAGAACTTTGTTTGCTAAATAATAAAATGGTTTTAATGGTGAATCAATTTCTATAATTGGTTGGTTTGGTTCTAACTCTAAACTCCCTATGTTTGATTGAATAGAAATTTTTCTTTCATTAATTTTTTCTGCAGTAACTGTGATTCTTTTATTTATTGAACAAAGAATAGCCTTTACTCCATATACAACAAAATGTTCTCCAAATAAAATTACTTTTCCTGGTGCTGATGCTTTAGATTTCAAGTGGACACAAATTGTAGTGAATTTATTCGATTTCCTCTTCTGTAATCTTTGTTTCAAAGTCATCTATATCATATTTCATAGATTCGTTTTCTTTCAATTCTCCTTTTTCGATAAGAATTTGACGTACTAACAACCAATATACTGTAGCTAAAGCCTTTCTTCCTCTATTATTTGCAGGAATAACTAAATCTAAATTTGAAGTTAAATTATCCGTATTTGAAATCCCAATAATTGGAATTCCTGCATTTGTGGCTTCAATGATTGCTTGCTCATCAACTTGTGGGTCTGAGATGAACACCAATTTTGGTTCAATATAGTATGGTAATGATGGATTAGTTAAAGTTCCTGGCATAAATCTTCCAAGAAGCTGCTTTGATCCTAAAATTTCACAAAACTTCTCAACTGGCGTTTCTGCATATTGTCTTCCTGTACATACAATGAGATTATCTGTTCCTAATCTGTTGATGAATTTAGCTGCAGTTTGAATTTTTTCTAATGTAATATCTAAATCTAACATGTAAAGTCCTTCTGGACTGGCTTTTGTGATAAATGGCACCATGAATTTTGTCTTTACTTGGGTTCCTACTCTGATCCCTGTGGTTAGAACCTTCTTCTTGATGTCTGTTATTTCTGTTTGTTCGCTCATGACGATTTTAAATCTCTGCCATACCGCGTATTAAATCATGCTCTGATAGACGTAATAATTCGTTTAATTTTGCCACTCTCTCCCCTCCTACAACTCCTACTTTGAGCATTTTTGACTTTGTAGCAAGACCAATATGTGAAATTTGTGAATCTGTAGATTCTCCTGATCTATGTGATGTGATTAATTTTATGTTGTTTTGATTTGCTTCATCTGCAAATTCTAAAGCATCATACAGACTACCTGCTTGATTAACTTTTAGAATTGCTGCATTACATGATTTTGAACCAATTGCCTTTGACAATATGCTCTTGTTTGTAACTGTTAGATCATCACCAGTAATCAACACCTGTGGAAATTTTGCAGTTAATTCTGACATATCTTCAAATGCTTCTTCATGAACGGCATCTTCAGCATAAATCAATTTGTATTTCTCAATAATCTTTGCTGCAAAATCAATTTGTTCTCCTCTGGAATTTTCAAATCCAGCCCTGTTGTAAAGATACTTTTGTTTTTCTTCATTCCATTGTGTGGATGATGCAAAATCAACACCTAATGAAACTTCTTTTCCTAAAGTAAATCCTAAATTCTCACAAGCTTTTGCAGAAACCTCTAATGCTTTTTGATTTTCTAATTTTGGTGCCCATCCGCCTTCATCCCCTCTACCGTTTGTAAAATTTGAATCTTCTTTTTCTAAAATACGACGTAATTCTTTATGTACTGATAAATTGGTTTCAATTGATTCTTTGATTGTTTTTGAACCTATTGCACAGATTAAAATTTCTTGAATGTCTGGTGTACCTGGACCTGCATGTGCTCCTCCACCTAAAATATTACCTAATGGAAATGGAAATTTGAATGATTTTTCTGATGATAATGTTTGAAATAATGGCTGTTCTAATGATTTTGATGCTGATTCCATTGATGCAATTGTAATTGCAAATGCTAACCCTCCACCAATTTTTGAATAATTTGAAGAATCGTCCAAACTCTTTAGAACGCTATGAATTCCTTTAAGATCTGATGATTCTAACCCTACAAATTTTTGAGTGTTTTCTTGTAGAATTTTTAAACTTTCTTCTGGTTTTTCATTAGGAAAACTCACTGCTTCGTACTTCCCAACACTCGCACCTGATGGTGCACATGTTCTTCCTAAAAATTTTCCATCTGATTCAACATCTACTTCAATTGTTTTACTTCCTCTACTATTGAATAAAATTCGTCCTTTAATTGAGGTAATCTTTGACAATCTATTCTAACTCAGACTGAACTTCTTGTTTTCTTCTCTGAATTGCTTCATAAAATGGAATAACCTGTTGAATTGTTTCAACTGTTGTTAATAGCATTCTTCTACAACAATATCTTTCAACTCCAACTGAATCAAGAACTTTTGCTGGATCTTCTCCTGCTTTAATTTTATTTTGATATTCATCAAATTTGTCTGCAATCAAGTTTCCACATGTAAAACATCTGACAGGAATTAACATACGAACGAAAAGGTAATCAAGGATTATAAAAACCATACATGAAAATTTTATTGCGG
>JAANXA010000066.1 GCA_018263505.1 Candidatus Nitrosopumilus sp. | reverse complement strand
CCTTGAAAAATCATTGTGGAAGATATAATATCATCCAATGAGACATCAGAGTTTTCAAAAAATTTGGCACCTTTCAAAGAGCGAGGATGTTTTGTAGTAGTAATAGAAATAGAATCTAACTCATTTTTAATAGATTTTAGTCCATCTAATCCTGCAATTGCTCCAGATGGAAGAAAAATTGTTTTTTTAAAATCATTACATGCATCAGATAAGATATCATAAATTGATTCATCAAGTAATGCACCAACACTCATTATCATCAAATCTTTTTTATTTTGTAAAATACTCAATGCTGAATCTTTAACTGCATCTTGAGATGCTGCCTCCACAACTATATCAACTGAGTTTGAAGATAACAAATGGAAATTTTCTACAACTTCAGGTTTATTTTTTAATTTTTCATATAATGTAGATGATTTTTCTTTTGAATCATCATAGATATGGGTAAGTGTTGCAGGAATTTTTCCCTCATCAATTGCTAATGCAATTTGGGTTCCAATTGCACCACATCCCAATAAACCAATTTTTTTCAAACAGACATTCTAGAATTTATCACTTAATTAATCATAATCAAAGATCAGGGATTTTAGTTAATTGAGAATAAAATCAGTGTAAGAAGTAAATTGATGGATCAGTTTTGTCAATGCTCAGTATAACCTAAAGATTTTATTCAAACCTACAAAGTATTCTTGTGCTCAATACTGTCTATAAAGATGCCATTATTAACAGAGATAAAATGCTCTCAGTGCTCAAAGGGCCAAAATTTAAGCAAATTTTACAAAAAGCACGTAGTAACTGGGTTGAATTTTCACCCACAAAAGAAGAAGTAGTTACAGCAGGAATTGATTCGAGTTTTAACAATACAAAATTTCAGGGAATCGAATTATGGGCAACAACTGCAGTATCTATCAAATCAGATGGGGATGTTCTAGTTGATTTACATGATTCAGGGTTAGGCTCCGACACAGATCTATCAAGAATTGCAAGTAAGATGGAAATTGATGCTTGTGAGAAAACAGTAGACCAAGTAGATTTGGTATTAATGGATGGTTCATTACATTCTCAATTTATGACCAGACAATCAACATTAAATTCTCAAGTAGTAAAAACAATGACTAAAAAGAACAATGTAATTTTCATTGCAAAAACCTCAAATACAAAAAAACAGTTTGAAGAATTAGATTCACTAGCTGGAGATATTTTCTATTACAATCATGTAACTAATGGTCCAGGATTTAGTAAAATTTTTGTTGAAAAAAAATATGGTTCAGACAAGGTAATTTCATCTACATTTGTTAGACTAAGTGATTCAACTCCAATAATAAAACTGGAATTTTTAGGAAAAGATTATGGAGATAATGAAATTAAATCAGTTATGAACAAACTATACAAAACAAGTGTAGGTGGATATCCATATGCTCTAAAACTTGCACACAATAACTGTAAAATATCAGATAAGGAACTTGGGAAAATGGTAAGTTTATTGGGATTAAGTAATGAAATTGGTTCAAGAGAGGTATTAAGATGAGTTTAGGATTTGTTATTGGAGAATCAAAACCAACATCAGTTACTGCAATAACATCAAGAGCATTGTCTGTTGGAGAGTATATCAAAATTGGAACAAATGAAGGAGATGTTTTAGGACTAGTAGAAAGATCATCTATTTCTAGTGCAGCATTTACAGATGTTAGGAACTTTGATGAAGCTGCTGAAAGTACAGAAATTGCAGAAATTAACAAACGAGATAAAACATTTACTGCTCATATTGGAATTTTAGGATTTCTAGAGAATCTAAGAAAAGGAAAGTCAATAATTCCAGCTATTCCACCAATTCCAGGCACAGAAATCACACATCCAAGCAAACAAGACCTAGAAGAGATTTTTAGTCCAAAAAACGAAGGTTGGGTAAAAATTGGAAATTTACTTCGAAATAAAACAGTAGATGCAAAAATCAATTTAGATAAAATAGTTTCAAGACACTTAGGAATTCTAGCAATGACTGGAATGGGTAAAAGTAATCTTGTATCACTAGTTACAAAACAAATTTCAAAATTAAATGGGACTGTAATAATTTTTGATTACCATAATGATTACACAACACTAAACATTCCAAGAGTTAACGTCATTGATGCAAAAATCAATCCAAGATTACTTGATGCAGATCAATTATCAGAGGTATTAGAAATTAGAGATGGTGCTAATGTGCAACAAAGAGTATTGCGAATGGCATTTACAAAACAAGTAAAAGAAGCAAAAGAGTTTTGGAGTAAATTAGAAACTGAAGTAGATTTTATTGTAAATTCTGAAGACAAGAAACTAAAAGAGATTAGAACATCAGCATATAGAATTCAAGATATTATTGAAGAATCTCAAAAAAGATTTGAAGACATATTAGATCCAGATATGGGAGAACCAATCAGTTTCATCAA
The DNA here is from genome assembly GCA_018263505.1 of Candidatus Nitrosopumilus sp. Classification (GTDB taxonomy): domain Archaea; phylum Thermoproteota; class Nitrososphaeria; order Nitrososphaerales; family Nitrosopumilaceae; genus Nitrosopumilus. The sequence continues at coordinate 6,840 of JAANXA010000066.1, read as the reverse complement.
AGAAGGCAGAACTAACATTCTAAACATTTCAGAATTATCAGAAAAACAAGCAAATGTTGCAGTAGCATTTTACTTGCAACAATTACTCAAAGACAGAAAAGATGCAAGTATTGCCAGACATGGAAAAACAAAAAGACAAAGAAATTATCGTTTCAATTCACCAATCTTTGTAATAATTGAAGAAGCACATGTCTTTATTCCAAAAGACCACGATACTAGTGCAAAATATTGGACAGCAAAAATTGCAAGAGAAGGAAGAAAGTTTGGGTTAGGTTTAGGAATAGTTTCTCAAAGACCTCGAAGTGTGGATCTTAATGTTCTCAGCCAAATGGGTTCATTTGCAATTATGAAGATTATTCAAGAAGATGATCAACGTCAAATAGCCTCAGCAACAGAGTCAACTAGTCGTGAATTGATTGCTCAATTGACTTCACTTAATGTAGGAGATGCAGTATTAGTTGGACAATGGGCAAATTTACCATCTCTAGTTCATGTTGAAGAAGTTAAAGAAAAGATGATGGGAGCAGACCAGAGTGCAGTTAATGCATGGGCAAAAGCAGACAAGATGAAAGAAGTTGCAATTGAATCAACACAAGGATTAGTTCAAAAAGATTTGTTGTTAGAATAAATTGATTTTTTCTCATATTTCAGATACTCATTTAGGATTAGTACAATATGGTTCAGAAGAACGTGCACAAGATGTGTATGATTCATTTAATCAATCAATTGACACATCGATTAAAGATCATGTTGATTTTGTTTTATTTGCAGGAGATATTTTTCATGTACCAAATCCTAACGGTACTGCAATTGTTCAAATGGCAAATGGTCTAAAACGATTAAAACAAAATGGCATTGATTCATTTTTTATTTTAGGAGAACATGACATTAGTAGAATCAGAACAACACCAATTCCATATGTATATCACAATTTAGAATTCTCAAAATATATCGGACAAGGAAAACCATTTGAGTATAAAGGAATACTTTTTGCAGGATTTGATAAAATTAGAAAACCAGAGATTCCACAATATGAAGAAAAATTTGCAGAGGTAGATAAAGCTGCACAGAATCATTCAGGTCATAAGATCCTAGTATTACATCAAGGAATCACAGAATTTAACAAGTTTGCAGGAGAAATTCAATCAACTGATCTTCCAAAAAATTTCACATACTATGCAATGGGGCATCTTCACGACAAAGATATTAAAAATTTCAATCATCTTAATGGTCCAATTGCATATCCTGGTTCAATTGAATCAACAACAAGTGAAGGAATTAAAGAAACTCACAAAGGATTTTTTGAAGTAGATATTTCTGGAGCAGAAGCAAAACCAAACTGGATTGAATTAGATACAAGGCCACAATTATCATTTAAAACAGAATATGATGAATTGACAAAAACAATAGATGAAATTTCTCAGAAAATTGTAGATTTCCAAAAAAAGCCCATAATTGAGGTAAAAATCCAAGGAGAACATATAGAAACAGACATTATTCAGGCACAAATTGCAAGGCTAAATTCACTTGCCTTGAGATGTTTTTGGAGAATCAGCACCAAACAAGTTTCTGATTCCTCAGTATTTTTGGACAGACCAAATGTAATAGATGATGAAATGTACAGATTATCAGTTAGTGCGTTAGGCTCTGAAGAATCAGCAAATTTTGCAATAAAGGAATTATTACCAGTTTTGACATCAGGAGAAATTAAAGAAGCATCTCAGATGATTTATGAGAATTTTGAGAAATTCAAAAAGGAGAAAAAATGATTACGTCAATTGAGTTAGGAGATTTTCTAGCACATTCAAATACAAAATTACAATTTGAGAATGGAGTCACTGTTTTTGTTGGAGACAATGGAGCAGGAAAATCAAGTATTATTGATGCAATTACATTTGCATTATTTGGAGAACATACAAGAAAATCAAATAAGGGTTTGATCAGAAGAGGCTCAAACCAAGGATTTTCAAAAATTGGATTTTCAATTAATGGAAAACAGTACGAAGCAGTTAGAAAAGTAGACAGTAAAGGAGCACTTGCGGCAACATTTTCAGAAATGGTCAATGATGAACGAATTGAGATTGCAGCTGGTGAAAGAAAACAGTTTGGAGAATCAATGACACAGCAAGTTGAACAGGTAATAGGATTAGATTTTGAAAAATTAAAAATTGCATCAATCGTACAGCAAGGTGAACTTAATGCAATAATTAATGCAAAACCAAAGGAATTCAAAGAATTACTAAATGCCATAATTGGAATTGACAAACTCGATGTTGCAGCAGAATCAATGAAAATTGTAAATAAAGAATTTCGTGAACAAATTAAAGAAAAAATTGGTTTTGATGATACACATATTGAAATTCTTTTACGAGATTTAGAAAAATATGAAAATGAAATTAAAGAAGCAATTCCAGAAAAAAATAAACTAGAATCAAATCAAAAAGAGATAGAAACCAAAGTAAATGAGTTAAGAGAAAAAATTGAAATTGATACTCCAAAAGTAGATAAAATTAATCAACTAGAATCACGAAAAAAAGAACTTGTAGAATATGCAAAAGAAGCAATTAAAGGGATTCAGGAACAAATTAGCCAAAATGAGCGTAAAATTCATGATTGTGAGGGTTGTTTTGAGCATGCAGAGCAAAAAAATGACTTAGAATCAAAAATCCTCAAAGTAGAGCAAGCAGTTGAGGACACATTAAAAAAAATTCAAGAGTTAACCAGCCAAACAGGATCATTAAAAGAAAAACAACTTTTGGCATCAAAACTTCAACTAAAAGACAACAAGTGTCCTGTTTGTGATTCTAATGTAGATAAGCTAAATCCATTATTCCAAGAAGAGCATCTCAAAGAAGAAATGATTTGTATTCAAAAAGAAATCGTTTCAAAAGAAAACGAAAGAGAAATGTATAATCAAAAAAGAAAAGAATTCTCAGAAAAATTACAACATTCAAGGGATGCTGAAGCCACACTAAGAGCCCATTCAATAAACAATAAAGAAGAATTATTGTTAATCCAAAAAGAAATACAATCAAAAAAAGAAAATATTCAAAAAATCCCTAGTATAGGAGGAAATCTAACAGAAATTTCACAAATAGATTCCCATGCTAAAACAATTTTTGAAAGTATTACAAAATTAGAAACAGAAACAAAAGGATTTGATGAACAAGAATTTTCAAATCTTAAAAAAACAGTAAATCAAAAACAAATGGAGTTATCACAAATTAATCAACAGATAGGTGCAATTACTGAGAAAATATCCAAAGGAAAACAACAAATAAAATCAATTCAAAGTGCAGTATCAGAATTAAAGATTGTTAAAGAATATGTAGGAAATCTAAATGAAATACAAACAAATGTGTTTAGCAGAGATGGACCAGTTGCAACTAGTTTAAGATCATGGGCATTAAACACAATTTCTGCTAAAGCATCAGAGTATCTTACTTTACTTAATACAAAAATTCAGAGAATTTTATTATCAGAAAAATCAAGAGATATTTCCATTACATGTTATTCTAAGAGTGAGGTTTTAGAATTAGAATCGCTTAGTGGAGGAGAAAAGGTCAGTGTTGCATTAGCATTAAGACTAGGAATGGCTAGTTTGCTTGGTGCATCAAACCTTAATTTGATGATTTTAGATGAACCAACGACTCATCTGGATGCTGAGAGAAAAAAATCACTAGTGGGGGTACTATCACAATTATCAAATATTTCAAATTCAGAAACACGTATGCAATTCTTAATTATTACACATGATGCAGAGATTTTTGAAAATTCTACAGTAGAGCAAATTTACAAATTTGAATCATCTGAGCAAGGAAGCAAAGTAACTGAAATTTAGACTACATCAACAAAGCCAATCATCCAAGGATGAACCATACAAAAGTAATCATAACTTCCTGCTTCATTAAAAGTAAATTCAAAAGTACTTCCTGCCATAAAAATACTTGAATCAAATAATCCATCAGGGCCATCAGATGGACTACCACTAGTTACAGTGTGTGCTGCAGTGTCATCATTATTCCAAGTAACTGTTGTGCCAATTGCTACAGTTACATCATAAGGAATGTAACACTCGTTGGTTGTTTCACATCCTGGAACTCCTGAACCATCAGGTGCAGAGATAGTTAATGACATTGGTAAATCTGATTGTTGTTCAGGCTCTGGTGTTGGTTCAGGCTCTGGTGTTGGTTCAGGCTCTGGTGTTGGTTCAGGGGTTATTGTCATTTCATATTCAGAAGTAATAGAAGTGGCAATATTATCACCATGACCCAAACCTGTAACTAGGATTTTGATATTTACATCAGAGTCAGTTAAGGGAGTTGTTTTGTGAATTGGGTACAATTCAACTAGATTTCCAGAATCGTCAAATGTTGTGTGTCTATGAGATTCTTCATGTAAAATTTCATTTCCGTCCTGTGTTGCATGGATTGTGTAAAATACATGGTTGACAATTTCGTCGTTATCATCTACAAATTCTGATTCAATCTCCAATACATTTCCTTCAATGGCATTTAGAGACATCAGTCTAGGAGTAACGGGGATTTCTTGGATTGAAACCTCAACTTTAGATTTTTCTTCAACTATTCTTGGTTCAATGATCTCATAAGGAGATTGAACAATAAATCCAATTGATACTGCAACTAAGATTCCAACTACAGCTATAATCCCATATGAAAAATTCATCTCATCCACCTGTTAACTTTGCAAACTGTTCATTCTTACTTAGTTTTTCCATAAATTCAATATTAGATAGGGCTACAACAGCAGATTCAACTACGGGTTTATCAGGGTCATCTAATGCTTTTTCAAGTGCTTGTCTTGCTTCTTTATTTCCAACAACACCCAAAGCAATTGCAGCTTCATGTCTTACAAACATACTTGGATCATTTAGTGTTGCATCATTTAGAGGAGGTATTGCACTAGAATAACTCATCTGACCTAATGCAAATGCTGCTTCATGTCTAACCAATTCATTTTCATCATTTTTTAAAACTTTAGCAATATACTGAACTTTATCTTCGCCTCCAAAATCCACTAAAATACAAGCTACACGAGTTCTTACAACATAATCAGGATGGTCTAAAAGAGAAACAAAATAATCGGTATCTTTTTGTTCATATTTTGACTCCATTTCAGCAAAAAGTGCCAATCTTTCTTCAGTTACAGCTTGCAATTTGTTTTGATGCTTGTTGTGGCCTATATTAGGTTAAAGAATAGATTAAAAATCATTGAGTTATGTATTTAATGTAAAAAATTCTAGTGTCAATAATGAAAGCAGTAATTGGTGAAAAAGCACCAAATTTTGGTGTGTCTGATTGGGTTCAAGGAGCACCAACAAATTTTGATCAAGAAAAAGATCATATCGTATTGCTAGAAGTATTTCAAGTAAATTGTCCAGGTTGTTTTATGCATGCAATTCCTGAAGCAATTAACATTTACAACAAATACAAAGATGAAGGAGTGAGAGTTATTGGATTAGCAACAGCCTTTGAGGATTTTGATAAAAATAATTTAGATAATTTGAAAATGCTTGCAGAAACAGGTGAAGTTGTAGGGGAAACAAAAGGAGCACTTTCAATGAGTGGACAATTACAAGAAGGAAACAAATTGACATACAAAATTCCATTCCCATTAGGAATGGATAATCTAACAAAAACCACAGGAGAAATTAGTCAAGATAAGATTATGGAGTTTATTTATCCACAGATTCCAGAATTTGATTCACAACCAGAAGATTACAGAAATCAAATTATGCAAAGAGTGAAAGATTACATGAAATCAAAAGAATATTCTGCTGAAACATTTGAAAAATTTGCATTACAAGGAACACCGTCAATGATTTTAGTAGACAGAAAAGGAATTCTAAGAGATGTGTCATTTGGGCAATCAGGTCATGTAGATGCAATGATTCAAAAATTACTTAATGAAGATTAGATAGTTTATTGTATTAAAAATACAGAAATTGTCAACAATATAGATAAGACAAATCCGCTAATTAAAGCAATTTTAGAATTATCCATTTGATTTTATTTTTTTACGATATAATTTGTATATTTTGAAAAATAGTTTCAAAAGAACAGAGTTTGAAACTAAAATAATTGTCAAATAATTATTTAAAACAAATCATGAGCAATCTCAACTACATCAATTGGGATTTTATCATTTTTCATACAATGTAAAATCAAAAAGATCATTTTTTCTTCAATGGTTAACATATTTTTAAGTTTACTAGATATTTCAGGAAGATTTTGTTCAGATTTTATTACTAATTGTTCAACTAATGAAATGCCTTTTGGCGTAATTCTAGTAATCCATGGAAATGAATTATCTCCTTCTACATCAACTCCACCCCTAACAAAATTCTCATCAATTAAATTTACAGAATTTTTAAAGAGTGTATTATTATCAATTGCATTTAATTTTGGAATTTTAAAAAAGTGCATTTCAGGATTTGGAGATTGTTTGTGTAATCGTAAACAATATTCAAATAAAATTTGTAATTTGATTTGAATATTATCATCTAGAAATGTCAATAGGAAAATAAACAATTATTTTTCATTTAGGTGTTTACTCTTGAGAGAAGGTATAGAGTACAATCTAAAAAAAGTTAATTTTCATATATGAAAAAAGAATTTCTAAATTATTTTCTTTTCTTAATCCCAACAACTACAGTTATGGGAACTCCAAGATACATTCCCAAATTCAATAGAATTACACCAATACCTAATGATACCACTTCAGAATCAGATTCAGCATAAGACATTATTGATAAAGTTGAGATCATTGGAGTGATAGCTAGTTTTACCATTTCTTTGAATACAGGATTTTCTCTTTCAT
>JAANXA010000065.1 GCA_018263505.1 Candidatus Nitrosopumilus sp. | reverse complement strand
AAGACACTGTTTTGATTGTTCTATAGAATGCTCTTCAATTTTGTTTTTACACTCAAAACAATTTTCTGCCATGAAATGATGAAATCTAATTTGCAATATTAACTTGTTTAATGATTACTCATTGTCATTGATTGGTATCAATTACCAATAACATATTTTACTGAAAAAATCTTTTTTTATTATAGCGTCCTATAATTGATGGGGAGATTTTAGGTATGGCAAGTAACTGTAATGGGATTTGCATTCGATATAGGGCAAAACAAATCGATAACTGTGGACGATACTCAAAGAGCCAAAAAAGATGCCAAAGATGTGAGATTTTCATAAACTGGGATGGAATATGGTGCCCGTGTTGTAATTATAGATTGAGACTAAAACCCCGAAACAAACAGTACAGGGACAAACATCTGGAACAAATCCAAAAACAGGAGATAGTAATCAATGGCGTGTAAAGGAATTTGTCATCGTTACAAAGCACCGTGGATCTCTCAAACGTTACGTTATGCAAATGGTCAGAAAAAATGTGTAATTTGTGATGTATTTGTAAAGTATGATGGATTATTCTGCCCGTGTTGTAGTAGACGATTACGTAACAAACCAAGAACTAGTAAAGGCAAACAAATGTTTGTAGAGCAAAAAATGGGGTTGAGAAAAACACAATGATGAAAATCTTTTTTCAAGAATTATTTCAAAAGCAATTTGCAAATTTTGTTTCATACAAAATTTTTACGAGGAGTTTTCATGAGTTGTACTTGTAGCGGTAAATGTATCTCATACAAAGCATCAATGCCTTCACATAAAGGACGATACGAATCAGGACAAAAGAGATGTAACTCTTGTAATGCTTACATTTTTTGGAAAGGTCGCTTTTGTCCATGTTGTGGAATCAGATTGCGATTGTCTCCACGAAATTCTAAACACAAACAAAAATTCCTTAAAATTACACATCAAAGAAAAGAGGTAGTTATTCATGGCATGTAAAGGAGTCTGTAACCATTACAAAATAACAAAACGAGTTAATCGTTGCCAATATGCTGATAATCAAAAAAGATGTCAATGGTGTTCAATTTTTATTAAATGGGATGGAATATGGTGTCCCTGCTGTAATCATAAACTAAGAAGCAGACCACGAAACTCCAAATCAAAACAAAATTTCTTAAAAAAAACAATTCCGGAGATTATTCATGGCATGTAAGATAGTCTGTCACAGGTACAAGACAAAATTTAATCCAAATGGATTACGTTATGCCAATGGTCAGAAGAGGTGCAATGTCTGTGATAAATTTGTAAACTGGGATGGAAGGCATTGTCCTTGCTGTGGAATGCAATTGAGAACTAGGCCTAAAATTTCAAGACATAGACGAAATCATGTGTATTTGGAGCAAGCAGTGGAGATTTCTTCTTGATATGGTTCAGGCATTTGTGTTAATTCAATGCAATGATCTGTGTGTGGAGCAAGTAATTGTAGATTTGAAAAAAGTTGAATCTGTTAAAGAAATTCAAGGATTACTTGGAATGTATGATGTTGTAATTAAAGTTCAGGCAAAAGACACTGTTGAAATGGATAAAATGATTTCTACTCAGATTAGAACAATTGAAAAACTCAGAAGTACAGTTACATTGATAGTCTCAGAGGAATAATTTTATTGATTCATCCTCTTTTTTTAAAATTTTCTTCAATTGACCATTTTCTGTTTTTTTAATTCTTTTTTTAATTTGTATGCACTTAACCCTGCAAATTCAAACATTATTCATCAGAAACTTCTGCTGCACATTTTGATGAACAAAAGTCACTTGATACATCTTGAAATTCACGTCCACAATGAAGACACTCTTTGATTAATCTCATTATTTTACATTAATTTTGGTAAAAATATACTTTAATCAAAAATTCATGCCTATTCTGCTCAATTTGTATTGCATTTTTTGCAGACCATGTAAACTGTTGTACTGATGCTCAAAGATTACATACATATCTGCAAAATTACACTTTGGACATTTGAGGGTTTTTGTAGGCATGAATAATTTTAGTCAGACTTTGGATCAAAACCTGTATCCTTTATGATAAAATTAACAATCTTACTCAAAATAGATTTTTTTTCTGACATGAATTGTACTATTAAGATTATTATTTAAATCCGTGTCATCATGGTCTATTTTCAATTTATGTTGAAAACTTTGAATTTTTGAAAAACCTAGATGTATTTGATTATTGTTTTTCTCTCAGAGTGTATAGTTTCAGTAACTAGTGCAAAATTGTATAATGGGTACATTTTTTTGTATTCTTTCATAAAACTCCACGCAACATCATTTGTTTTAAATTCAGTACGTATACCTTCCATGATTAATTCCTTACCAAATACATCAAAACAAACTAAACTATAATTTTTTGATTGATGAGGTCGTACTTTAACAAACCATACAGCTATAAACAACAAAGTAGCACCTACAATAATTACAACCCCTACATCTCTAAAAAATGAAGAAAATATACTAGGAATAACTTGTCCAAACAATTCTATTAAAAAATTAGAAAAAGATACAATCATAATTCCAGGAATTGTTACAATGGAGATAAAATTAAATTTTTTCACAAAATTATAATATGCTATGTGATATTTATTCTTCTTCATGTTCTTTATCTTCCGAATCATTTGATACTTTTTCAATTGACTCCATTGTTTCAACTCTCCAAATTTTATTTTTCTCCATGATTAATTATTCTCCAAAATAGATTCATTGGAATGTTCTCCTTTCAAACAAGAGTCACAAACAGCAGTTACCAATAGAGTTGTTCTTTTACAATCACATCCCTCACACATACAACCAATTTCATCCATCATTCCCGATTGTATTATTTTAATATGATATAATTAATTGTTGATTATCACATTTGATAATAACTAAACAATAAATCCTTTGAGATTTTTAGCTCTATTTCTAACAGTAACTTCAGTTGTTCCTGAAGCATTTGCAATGTCTTTTTGGGTAACACTTTCCCGCATAATTATGCTGGCAAGGTACAAAGATGCTGCTGCCATTCCTGTTGGATCTTTTCCTGCAAGAACTTGTTTTTTTTCTGCCATATTTAACAAATTTATCGCGTAACGCTTTGTTTTCTCAGATAATCCTGCATTGCTTGCAATTTTTGCAATACATGAAACTGAATCAACTATCGGCATCTGAAGTTCTAATTCTTTTAGTAGCATTCGATAACATGTTGAGATTTCCCCTTTTCTAATATTTTCAGATTTTGAAACTTCATTTAATGTTCGAGGTATTTCCAATACCCTACATGCAGCATATAGAGAAGCTGCCATCACTGCTGAAATGGAGCGTCCTCTCACCAATTTCTTTTCTAATGCTTTTCTGTAAATGTAAGCTGCTTTTTCTGCTACCCTATCTGATAGAGATAGTTTTTCTTTCATTTTGATCAATTCATTCATTGCATGTTTTAGATTTCTATCCACATTCTTATTAGTCTGACTTCTATTGTCTAATTTTCGAAGTTGATTTACAGTTGATTTCATGGATGAAGATAATGGTTTGCCTGTTGCATCTTTATTTACCCCACTAATCACAGTACTGAGACCCTGATCATGTCTAGTTAATGATGTTTTATCTCCGGTTCGGGATTTATTTACCGTAGAATCAGAAAATATTCTCTCAGGACTGTTATCTATCATACTATCACTAATTACAAATCCACAAGAACTGCAAAAAATCTCACCTGATTCATTATCAGATACTAGATTACTTTTTGTGCATCGAGGACATTTCTCTTTATTTTGAAGATATTGATTAATCATATTCATAAAATAATGTATTTTCAGATAATTAAACCATTATTTCTAATACAACATCAAGTCTTTTTCTTCAAGCATGTTATGAAGAAGATTAACTGAACGAAATACATCTTTTTCAGTTTTAGCACCAGTGCAAACTAATTTTCCAGATGCAAATAACAAAATTACAGTTTTTGGATCAACCATTCTATGAATAACTCCTGGGAACTGTTCAGGTTCATACATACTTCTAGGTAAAGTTCGTGCAGTTTTTTCTAAATCAATTTTACCTCCAAGATTAATTGAAGATACTATATTCTGAATAGTCACCACTGCATCTTTTTTAATTCTAATTCGTTCTTTTCTTAGTCTTTTAACTACCGTCTTTACTGCTTCTTTTGCCATTTTTTCTGATTTTGAGCCTGTGCAGACCATTTTTCCCGTACTGAAAAGTAATGTTGCAGTCTTTGGGTTTCTCAAACGAAATACCGCTCCTGGGAACTGTTCAGGATTATACTCAACACTTGGAATTTTATCCTGAATTTTATACAAATCTAATTCTTGGTCTATGGTAGCTGATGCTACAACATTTACAATATCTACAAGAGGTTTAGTTATTGCCATTTGCTGTGTGAAATAATGATGTGTAATTTAAAGTGAATTTTTAGATATGATTTCATGGTAATGTGTGAGAAATGTTATCATAAATATCATGATCAATGTATGGGAAAAACGGGATTATTTTATTATGATTGTAAATGTTTGAGTGGATAATTATTAAAACTATTTTCTAATTTCAAATAAAATATTCTCATCATACCAATTGATTTGATTCCTATCCTCAAAATTATTTTTGATGTTTTGCTTGAATGTTTCAAGAGATTCTTGAAATGATTCTTTGTCATAAAGAGCAAATGTGGAATAGTGATTGTTTTGAGCTTAATTTAATCTCATTTTGTGTTCGTGACAAGAGTTAATGGTATATCAAAGCTCTTTATCCCTGTTTGTATTATGTAATAGTGTAATGGTGCTAGTACTAATTGGGATTGCAGTGGGAATTATTATTGTTGCAATTCTAATAATTAAAGCAACTAAAACCCATCCTCAAGATGTAGTTGGAGACAATATTTGTTGTAACAAGTGTGGTATGGAAACACATGGTCTAAAGTGTCCCAAATGTGAAAATAAATCTCAATCATTTGGTGTTTGACTGATTTTAATTATTGATTAATGTCAAAAAACATTATATTCTCTACACCACTCTAAAATAGAAATTATCACTTTTTTTAAAACCAAACTAATTTTCTAAAAAATTGATTTCACGCTTGAGCATGTTTAACAAACCAGTTTGAACATTGTAATACTTTATGGAAAAACCAAATCAACTTTTGAAGAAATAACTTGTAAACATGAAAAACTCACAAATTTTATAACACCATTTGTTAGAATGAATCTTTTTCTAAAGAAAAAGAAATATTTCTTGATGATAGAGAAACTCAAATCAAGATTCAAACAATAATTATCCAAATTAGAGAATATATAGAGAAAAATAATGCATGTGTAAAAAAAGATTAAATTTTTCTTTGATTCTTAGATTATTTTATAATGCTGTAGGATTTAGCCTATTTAGGACATTGAGGCAATTCTTTCTTTAGATTCAAAATCTAATATTATTTCTAACTTCAAAATTTAGTCAATTTAATATCTGTTGAATTTAAGAAAATATTTCATGAACAAAAATAGATACCCATTTCTTAGTGTACTCATTAGAAGATTCATCTAGTTCTATTTTTTGTAAATTATTTACTTGTTTAATTCCTTGATTGGTTAATTTGTAATTAGTTGTACTTAGACCAAATATGACATTGTTTGTAGTGCATCTTTCTTCAACTAGTAAAAATGGTTTATTTTGATTGATACATTCTTTCCAAAATTTTCCTTGCTCTTGGTGTGTTTTAAAGTACTTTGTACTCTCAACTATATTATTTTTCATTTTTTATAATTCACTCTTACATTTTTTACAAATTGAAATCATTGTTGGGCTTTGATTTGGAAGATTCACTTGTGTCAAAAATAGATCACATATGACATTACAAACAGGACACTTTTGAAACACTTGTAATGGTGTAGAAATTTAGAATTAACCATACAAATCAAGATCTGATTCGATCAAGGTCAATGATCATTTAGTTTCAAAACTAATTGATTTTCCTTCATAAAATATTATAAAAAATCAAATTTTCATAGTTTAGGATTGATTTTAGGAAATTAGCGATCAATAATTATTTTTATTTTATTACGATCATTATACAATAGAAGCCGACACAATATCCCATTGTCCGAAAACTCCCCGTCGTGTTACTGGCACAAGCCTACCTGCTGTGCTATGTAGAGGATGTGAAATAGTTGGCTTTCAAATATTTCCAAATTAAAAATAAGGCAATCCCTAAAAAAACATATGAATTAAAAATAAAATCTACGTTACAAGCAAACATTAGTTGAAAATATCATTAGAACAAGCAGAGGTTAGCAAGAATCTACCAATTCCCATTTCTTACAAATAGGACATACCAGAACAATATCCTTTCTTCTGAAATTTTATCGCAGTTCATTTGGCAAGATTCACACAACATGGAGAGAAAACTAGACCGATTGAGGCTAAAAGAGAAGGGCTATTGTGGAAAACTTACCTTGGAAAATAAAACATTACAGTAACGCCAATTAAAACAATTATCGAACCAATAATTTCAAATCTGTCAGGTTTTTTCTTATCAATCCAATAGCCCCAAAGTATTGAAGATATAACAAAAAATCCACCATAAGCTGCATAAACTCTACCAAAATTTTCAGGCTGTAAAGTCATAATAATTCCATATGAAAATAAAATAATTCCGCCAGTAATCCCAAAAATTTTTCCTTTATGATTCTTCAACCATTTCCATACCATGTACCCTCCACCAATTTCCAATATTGTTGCAAAAAAGAACAACGCTATAGTAGGTACTATTTCGACCAAACTTTTTCTCCTTTTCTGGGATAATAGAAAATTATCAAAACTCCAATTACTGCAATAATTGTTCCAACAATATCAAAAGTATCTAACTTTGTTCCATCAATTAACCATCCCCAAAATATAGACATTACAATGAATACTCCACCATAAGCTGCATAGACCCTATGAAAGTGAGTTTTCTGAAATGTTGGAACTATTCCATACAAAAATAATACAAATCCTCCAACAGCCCCCAACATCCAACTAAAATCTTCACGTAACCAAAGCCATACAAGATACCCTCCACCAATCTCAGATAGACCAGCTAAGAAAAACAATAGAATGGAAATAAAGAAATTTTTTGTTCTGCTATACATATCAAAAATATCACGTGGTAGGATTCATCAATATTTCTCGTTCTTTGATTTTCCCATCATAAGTACCTAGGATAAATTCTCCTGGTTCTGCATTACATGGACCAATATTTACAGAAAATCCGTCAAAAGATTCAGCAATACACCCATCATCAGTATTTGCAATTATTTTGACTCTTTCAGTAATTTCATCGGGGGATACATACCAATTTAGATATAAAAACAGACCAATTGCAATTACTGCAATTGCGATGAATATTTGGATGGTAGTCTTGTTGTTTTTTGCCAAATCTGTCATGATTTTTTATCAATATTTGACGAATAATACTTGTACGATTATTTGATAGTTATACCAATATTTTTTAAAATAATTAAACTAACAAAAAATGTGCAACAAATACATCTTGACAATAAAGGCAAATTCAAAATTCTTACAATCACAACAGGCATTCTAATTGCTCTTAGT
>JAANXA010000064.1 GCA_018263505.1 Candidatus Nitrosopumilus sp. | reverse complement strand
AAACATGAGTGTTTGGATGAGCAAGTAATTTCATTAAAAATAAATGATTTTAAAATTGAAGATGAAAAACATTGGAGCTTTTTGATTGATGAAAATATTAACAAGTCTGTAGAGATTTAGTCTCTAAAATGGAATTAAAAGTTCACATAAATAATATTCATGGCAGTCAAATGGCTGCAAAAATTACTGGAAAATTCACTCTTGATGAAAATGATTTTCGCTTTACTGCAATTGCATTTGGTAGAATTGGAGGACAAAATATTGGTGCAAAAATTTCTAACACTACTGAAAAAGAACTAAAGAAATTGGGATATGATGTTGATGAGGTAATTATGACTCTGCAGAATAATTTACTTCAAGGTGATTTGACTGTGCCTGAAGGACTCAAAAAAGAATCTTTTGTTGATGATTAGAATTCTGCTTCTTCTAATGCCTTTGCGCAAGAACAATTTCTGGTTTTAGGAATTTTATCAATTAGTTCTGTAAGGACTTTTTTCGTTTTTTCTACATTTTTTGATAATGTCTCTAACACTTCTTTTGCCGTAACTGGTTTATCTGCCCAAACATCATAATCTGTAATTGTTGAAATGGATGCATAACACATTTGTGCTTCTCTTGCCAGTTGACATTCTGGAACAAGAGTCATTCCAATAATGTCTGCATCAGTTGTTCTAAAAAATTTTGACTCTGCCTTTGTTGAAAATCGTGGACCTTCAATGCATAGGTATGTACAATTCTTATGCGTTTTCAAATTTTGATTATCTGTTACATTAAGAATTGATGTTTGCAATTCTGGGCAGAATGGATCAGCTACTGAAATATGTATTACTTTGCCGTTATCTGAAAATGTTCCATCTCTTGATTTTGTAAAATCTAAAAATTGTGTAGGTAATGCAAAATGACCTGGTTCACATTCTTTTTTTAAACTCCCAACTGCTGATGGTGCAATTATTCTTGTGATTCCTAATTCTTTGAATGCCCAAATATTTGCTTTAAAATTAATTTTATGCGGTGGAATTGAATGTTTTTTTCCATGCCTTGGAAGAAATGCAATTTTTCTTCCTTTGAAAGTTCCAACTGTTATGGTGTCTGATGGTTTTCCATACGGTGTATCTATATCAATTTCTTGAGCATCTTCAAGTAATCCTGAATCATAGATTCCTGTCCCTCCAAAGATTCCTATTTCTACGTCTTTTTCCATTAGTATTTAACCAATGATTTGCAGTTGTACTTGCTTATTCCTTTTATTCCATTTAACCCTGTTAATTCAATAATAAATGCAAATCCAGTTATTTCTCCTCCAATTTTTTCAATTAATTTTGCAGATGCTTTTGCAGTGCCTCCTGTTGCAAGCAAGTCATCACAAATGAGAACTTTTTCACCTTCTTTGATGACATCTTTTTGAATTTCAATTACATCTTTTCCGTATTCAATTGTATATGCTAATTTTGTTGTTTTTCCAGGTAATTTTCCTGCTTTTCTAATCATTACCATTCCTTTGTTGTATCTGGATGCTAGAATACTTGCTAGGATGAATCCTCTTGATTCGATTCCTGCAAAAACATCTATGTCTTTTGGATGAAAATATTTTGAGAATTCATCTGCTACCATGGATAATGCTGAAGGATCTTTTAAAATTGGACTAAAATCTCTAAATAAAATGCCTTTTTTTGGAAAATTTGGATAATCTGCAATTTTGTCTTTAAGATTCATGTAAAACTGAATTATTTGGTAAAATAAAATTGTTTGAAATTATTCAATTTCGAAAGTTCCTTGAATGATATTGTGTGCATCATTCACTACTACTGTATATGTTCCTGGTTCTAATTCTTTTGGAATTAACCATGGTAAATTGATTTCTCCCTGTTCTGATGCTGGAAATGATAATTTATCTATAATTTTTCCATTTGATGATTTAATTTCTATTTCCACTGTTTGCTGAGCCCCACTTACTTTGATGGAAATTATCTTACCTATACTTGGAATTTTCTCTCCTTCCTCAATTACAATACTCATTCCTTCTTCAACTGTTTTTAGAATATCAATTTCTACAGTATTATAATTTGAACCACTTTTAATGTTAATTTTCCATACTCCACTGCTTGCATCCGATGGTATTCTTAATGACTCATCTGAAATTTTTCCTTCTTTATTTGAAAAAATTTCTTTTTCTTTAATGATTTCATCTTTTTCATTAATCAAAGAAATTGTCAAAAGAACATTTTTTGCTGTTTCTCCTAATACTAGAATTGATTCTCCTGGAATATATCCTTGTTTTGTGGTGTTGATATTAATTTCTCCTGAACCTGTTTGTAATCCAACTGTGAAAGTTTTAGTATTTTGAGAACTTCCTTTACTGATAACTGCTGTATATACTCCAGTAGAATAATCTGTTAAATCTAATTGATGTGTCATTTTTCCATCTGGTTGTAGAGTTATTGAAATTGATTCTCCTTTTGGTTTATCTGATGGATCGATAATTAATAAACTCAAAATTTCTGATGATTCTCCTGTTAATAAAATATTTGCTGTATCACTTGATTTGTAATTTAATTTATCAAATTCTATTTTGATTGGAATTGTGGGCATCTCTCCTACACCTACAAATATTAATTCTTGATTTTCATTTTGATTCACATAAACTGCATACGTTCCTTTCATTGATGTTTGTTCTGTTTGAAATTCAAATTTTATAAAACCTGATTCATCAACTTTAACAATATCTGAAAATAATTCTTTACTATGTGGATCCTCTATTATAATTTCTATTTGTATATTTGGTAATGCTGTTCCATTAAATTTCATTATGTCTCCTGGTTCAAATCTTAATTGATTTGATTTGATCATGATAATTTTATCTGATTCGACATTCCAATTTTTTAATACTTTGTTTCTACCGTCTGAAACTGTAATTCCATATTTTCCAAAAATTGAATCTGATTTAATCACAATAGGATCTTCAATTTCCCATACTCCTTTATTATTAACTTCTACAATTTTATTATTAATTATTTTTCCATTTGGATCCGTGATTTTTAATGTAATTGAATTATTTGGTGATGCAGTACCTGAAAATTCTAAAATATTTCCTCTGTAAACTGTGTCTGAAATATTATTTATTGTTAATCTTGTATTTTGTAATTGATTGTTATTATTTTCAATATCTCCTAACCTAACACTGATTTTTCTTTCCACTCCTTTTTTATCTTTAATTATAAAATCTACTCTATCTGACTTTTGTTCTTCTGGAATTTTCATTGTTGTTATGAAATTACCTTTTTCATTTGTAACAAAATTACCTATTATTTTTTCATCTAAATACAATTCATATTCATCATATGCTCCAAATCCTTCCCCTACTACTCTGAAAGAAGATCCAGGATTAGGTTTCTCAGGTATGATTCTAAATATCGATTCTGATTTGATACCTTCTCCTGAATTTTGATTAACTATTGAATTTTCTGTCACATGGGGAATTTTTTGTGAAGAGACTTTTCCAGTATCTATTTGTTCACCATTTTTGTTTAATGCTTTCCAGTTGACACCAGAATTTATTTTGTCTGTTTTAATCCCAAATTTTACACTTTCCTCTACGTTCATTGATTCAGATGATTTAAAGACTAATACTCCTTGTGGTGTTTTCTCTCCACTCCATCCTTTCTCTGTTTTAAAAGATTTAAAATTATGATCTCCTCCAAGCCAAATCCTGATTGTATCTATATTTTCATTTGAATAATTTGTTATTTGAATTATTGCAGTTTCATCTAATGAAAAACTTTTGACTTCAACCTCTTCAGCATACACATTTGATGGAATAATAATTAGAAGAATTGAAAATAATATTATTGTTAAAATTGAAATTTGATTCTTAGTGCTTTTCAACCTATTTTCCCTCTTGAATTCTTTTCTTGTTCTCTATTTTTTAATTTAGTGTTTATCATGAGTAATCTTCTTAAATCTCAAGCCTTATTTCTTTGAAATTTATCTAAATCTGTCTTGGTCATTACATTTTGATATTGTCTTATTCTTTCAGCAATTAATCTGTATAATGAGCGAAATTGGTCTTTAGTTTTATCTGAAAGAAAACTAGTCTCACCTAATGTGATTTTCTCACAAATGTACCTAGTAATTTCTTCATTGTCAAATTCTCCCCAGTCGTCATCCCTATGTTCTTGCCAAATTTTTCTTAATTTATCTAAATTACCTCTACCTTCTTTTGATTCTATATCTTTTGTTGAAATATTTGAAAAACCTTCTTGTCTTAATTTTATTTCATAAGTTTGATTTACTGGATGTAAGTAATCTTCTAAAACAATATAATCTTCAATTGATTCTAATTTTTTCCCTTCCTTTTCAAAGAAAATAGTTTGAACAGATGAAAACTCATTTGATGTTAATTGGGATGAAATCTGTTTGGATTCTTCTGTATTATCTAACAAAACAAATGTTTTGTATCCATGATTTCGATAAAAAATGGCTAATGGCAAAACTGAGTTTTTGTTATATGCTGCAATTACATTTAATGGATTCATGGAAATATTTGGATCTTGTAAAAATTTGTCAAATGCATTAAGATACATTGCATCAGACATTGTTTCTACAATAATTATTGGTCTTGAGTTTGTACCAATCTCTCTGTCCACAATTGATTCTACTTGACCTCTAGATAATCCATATAATATAGGAGTTAATGTTTTATCGTCTGCATTCCAATAATCATAAAATATTCGACTAAGGTGTTTTCGTTTATCTAATTCTACTACTAGTAAATTCCCTGGTGTATAATCAAATATCATAAATGGTGAATGTGTTGCATACAAAACTTGATTAGAACCTGCCAAGTTTTTTAACAAATCTGAAATTCCCATTTGTTGAGTTGGATGAAGATTTCGTGCAGGTTCATCTAAAAGTAAAATTGCTTCTTTTAATTCTGATCTCTGAGTTTCTGCTGCAAAATTAACAATAAAAGAAAATGTCCACTTGAAACCTTCAGCTCTTCTATTTAACAATCCTGTATTTGTAATCGTTCCATCTTTGTGAACATCTGAAATTACAACACTCATAATATTTCCTGGATTATATCTTAAATCCACATGTATTGGGTCTCCTTTCCATGCTGGATTTAATTTTGAAGTTAGTCTATTGCTTGCAGCATTTAATAATTTTATACACTTTGATGGTGTTGATTTCACTTCATCTAATTCTTTAATGTCTAATTCTGCAAGATAAAACAGATTTCTTACTGTCTCTGCCTTGTCAAATTCTTCGATAAACTCAATTGATTCCTCTCTTTCTCCTCTTTCTTCTTTCATGTATTCATTGAGATTTATGTTCCCATAGATTTTCTTATAGTCTGAAAAATAAACAAATCTTGGATGCAATTCAGATGCAATAAAATTTTGTAGTGCTGTTCTTTCACTGTCTCCGCTTAAGAGATTTGAGAACTGGTTTTCTGGATTTTTGTAAATTTTCTCCCACTCTTCTAAAACTTTTGATTCTTGAATTGCAATTACTTGAAATTGATTGCTAAACTCTGCCATTTTACTATCAAAAATTTCTTGATTTTTTGGAACTACTCCTTCAAAAAATGAAGTATCTATTTGAATTCTTAGATGATTTGGAATAGTGTCTAGAAAACTAATGATCTGCTTTGAAAAATTTTCCCATGAATTGAGTTCTCTGTTCTCATTTTCTCCTAGTTCAATATCTTCAAACTCATATTGGACTTTTTGATTTTGATTTGTTCTAAATAATTTAATTTTTTTAATTTCTGGTAAATTAGGAAATTTTTCTTTTAGCATACTTTTTTCATTTTGAGTAAGATCAAATTCTCCTTCTGCCAGTTTGATTTCATTTTTCAACTCTTCATTCATCTCATCACACAAGTCTAATTCTGAAATCCTTTCATCTTTGTTCAATAACGTCAATGCTTGAAGAATTGTTGTTTTACCACTTTCGTTTCTTCCTACAAATGCAGCTAAATCTCCAACTGTTATCTCGCCAGAATCATGAATACATCGATATGCTCTGACTCTAAATTTTCTAAGTCGCATCTAGCGATAATTAGTTCTCTACGATTTAACTCATTCGTCAAACTGTTCTTAATTTTTCTATTTTTGCTAAATAGATATAGGGGATTTAAAAATTTTAAAACTAAATGGTATCAAAAAATATTTTTGTTGTTTTTATTTTACCTGCATTAATCACAATCATTTTTGCTTCTTCAGTAATGATTAGTGGTCTTCAAGAACTTGATAGGGAATTAAACATGTGGCCGATGTCTGGCGAATCTCATAATTCTATTCATATTATTGGTTTATCTTCTTCATATTCTACTTCTGAATCTGTAGAAATTCAAGTCAAAATTGACGATTCTTTATTTGATTGTGGGGATCTATATGTGACTATTTACTCATCTGGAAAAAATGATGTAGTAAATCAGAGTGGATTTTTTGAACAATGTTTTGTATCTGAAAGTAGTTTACTCCCAATTAATGATAAATTTACTCAAGTAATTGATACTCCTGGTACGTATAAAATAGAAGCCGTAATGGTATTAGATGATTCAAATATCTCAACTAGTGAAATATTTACTGTTAAATAGGAATGATTAATTCAATGAAAAGTAAGATACAAAAAATTTATGATATGGTGATTTGATGGCAAAGAAAAAAGATACTCTAATTGATGAAGCTAAAAAAATTCAAGAAGAACTTGCTGAATTAAAAAAGAAAAAAGAAATTTTAGATGCCAAAAAACCTGCAGCAAAGAAAGAAGCAAAGAAACCTGCAGCAAAGAAAGAAGCAAAGAAACCTGCAGCAAAGAAAGAAGCAAAGAAACCTGCAGCAAAGAAAGAAGCAAAGAAACCTGCAGCAAAGAAAG
>JAANXA010000063.1 GCA_018263505.1 Candidatus Nitrosopumilus sp. | reverse complement strand
AACTTGTTCCAGATTCCGTATTTAGTAGTTGGTTGTCTCTGATTTCTCTTAACTGTTGGACTTCATATGCCATTTCAGAACCATATGTTGCAGTAGCTATGAGGCAACCACCTCCATCAGATGCTCCATCAACTACACATTTTCCATCTTTCATTACAGTTCCACTACCACACACTGAGTCATCAATGGTAGTAGCAGTAGTTGTAGCAGTAGTAGTAGCAGTAGTTGTAGCAGTAGTTGTAGCAGCACTCTCAGCAGATTCCACAACTTTGTCTTGAACCAAAATCGATATTGTCTCAATTAGTGGAATCATATCCAAAGAAATGCTTGCAACAATGGAGTAATCCCCATGAATTGCAGTCTTTGGAATTTTAAACCCTAGAGAATAACTCCCTATATCATCTGATGTTATGGTTCTAACTAGCAGTGACTTTCCAGTTGGGTCTTTTACTTGAATTGATACAGCATGATTATTTTTTGTATCCCCTGAAATCTCCACACGTTCTCCTGGTTCATAAATATCCATATCAGTAGTTAATGTCAAATCAGTTGCTGCAAATGCAGGAGATACACCAACTGATACAATTAGTAACAGTAATGGCAATAGTAAAATTTTCAAATTATTTTCTCCATATACATTAAAGGAATAATCATCATATGACAACATTTCACAGATAAACTATCTAAAGATTGTCCTTGAATGTCAAAATTAAAACAATCAAAGATCTCTAAATTATACTCCTCCATGATCAGTTACCTCCAGTAAAATGAAATGTTGTTTCAGAATATTGAGAACCATGATTAATCATTACAGTGTATTCACCAGACATAGTCCATAATTTACCAATAGGAATATTATTCAAAAATGTACCATCAGTGTTTGGGGTAAATTGATCAACTTGAATCAAGTTATTATCAGAACTAATGATTCTAAGAATTACCTGATTAGTCCCATCATAATCACTAACTACACCAGATATTGATATGGTATCGCCCATTCCATAAGATGGAAGTTCTGTTTGTACAGATATGGTATTACTAATCGTAACAGGAATTGGTTCTACAATTGGTTCAGGTTCTACAATTGGTACAGGTTCTACACCATCAGAGGATAATTCCAAATCAGTAACACTTGATGGAGAAATTTCAATAAATGAAACCTGTTCTGGATTAATTGCAACACCACCATTTTCTGTCCAATCAGTGTAGGTGTTGATGTATACTGTTGCCATTCCAGGGGCAGCATCTTGAGGAATTTGCAGACCCAGCACTATATCGAATTCATCATTAACTATTTTTGATTTAAAGTATGCAAGACCAAGTGGTGTATCTTGGGAATCAAATACGTTTACAGTAATTAGTACATCAGAAGTCGAGTTCGATACAATTGGCGTGTTAAATGAGACCATGTCCCCTGTTTGAAGAGAGTCAGCTATCATACCATCTGCGGTTCCATCATCAATTGTAGGGGTTATCTCACCGATTGTTACATCAGGGATTGGCATGATTGCAGTAAAGGTTGCAGTGTCAGAATAATTCCACTCATCTGCTTTGCTTGTTGCAATGATAGAGTATAATCCTGGATCCTGTGAGGGTTGCAACTGGTATGCGATATCAGAGTGTCCTGTTCCATCTGTGTTTAGTGATTGTAATAGAACTTGATTGTTTTGCGAATCTCTGATTTCAAGTAAAATTGCCTCACCTGAATCAGCACCAGATAACTCCAGATCAATTAGGATTGATTCGCCCAAAAGATATGCAGAATTTTCAGTAGATACAGATAATGCAGTTGGGGCAGATTGCTCAACTATTGGTTCTGGGGAATCTATAAGTTCAAACTCAAAGGAGTCAAGTGCTAGGACATTTCCGTAATTTGCAATTAGTGAGTAAGTTCCAGATTCGGTCCATAATTCATTTGATGTCAGTACTGCACTGTATTTGCCTGATTCCTTTGGAGTGCTTTGCTCAATGCCAACTAGTTTGTTGGAGTTATCTCTAACCTCGATGTTTACAGTATCACCAGTAATAGTTCCAACTGAACCTGTGACAAATAGTGGCTCTATGCTAGTGTAGTTGTCTTTTCCTGCAAGTACTGTAACTGTTTGATCAGTAACTGTGGGAATTGGATTTACAGTTACCATAAAGGACGTCATGCCAGTGTTGCCAATTTGGTTAGTTGCAGTACATGTTACTTGGGTTGAGCCAATTGGGAAAAGACTGTCAGGGAGCGGTGTACAAGATACTGGGGCAGTTATTATTCCTCCTCTAGCAGTTGGGATGGAATAAGATACTTTGCTGCCAGTGGTAAATGTTGCAGGTAATGTGATATCAGATAGAGATGTTAGTTTAGGGATAATGTTTTCAGGCAATACTGGTGCAATTATTGTATCTTCATCATGTACTTCTTCTTCAACAGCTTCTACTTCTTGTACTATTAGAACGCCGACCATCCATGGATGAACCATGCAAAAGTAATCTATTTCACCTGCAACGTCTGCAGTCCATTCGTATGATTGTCCTGCCATAACCATTGAGGTATCAAACTCTCCAGTCATTCCTTCAGGAGTTCCTGCTGAAAAGGTGTGTGCTGCGGAATCATCATTTAAGAAAATTACTTTTCCACCAAGGTCAACTGTTGCGACTCCTGGAATGAAACATCCGTATTCTACCTCTTCACATCCAGGGGATCCTGAACCTTGTGCTGGTACGATTGTTACTTCTGAGTGATCTGCATATGCAGACATACTGCCAACACTAATCATTCCAAAAACAATTCCTAAAAGGAAAATTTTTGTATTCATTGAAATGAATTGTAAATTTTTTTAATTAATAATTCTGGTACATGTCACGAATGTACCATTTTTATTTTATGTAAAAAAGATGTATGGTTAATTGACGTCCCAAATCGTTTGTGAGAAAACTCACACTTTTTTTTAACAACATACAAATCAATGAATTCTTTTCATTTTAAGAAAAATTGATGTAATGAAAAATATACAAATAAAATTTAAAAAAATTGTTGCCTACGCACAATCATAGGCAACCAAGAAGATTAACACACATCAATCTATGGTCGGTAAACGATGTAATATTCATTAAAAGAAAAAAGTATAAAATAAAATTGGTACATTCTACATTTGAACCATCATAGTCATTATAATAAAATTGAAAGTAAATTTATGAAAAAAAATAAAATGATTAAACAATTGATTTACAAAATATCGCGTTTTTTAAAATTGAATTAAAACAAAATTTGAATTGAAGTTAAAAATAATATTCTGAAAGCTACAGAAACTATAATCATTTAATTAAATAAAAGTTCTAACCATGGATTCTTTTTGTCTCAAGTATTCTTCTTCCAGAATGAATGTAATTTATTGCAGACTCTGCTCCTCCAATTTTATACTGTTCAATTACAATAATCAAAGAATCATATGACATTTGGTTAATTTTGAGATATATTGAGATACCTTGAGTGACAGGTCTTTGTTTTTTTGTAGATTTTGCAAAATTTATTCGATATAGTAATTTTACCAATTTCAGTTGACACGAGAATTAATTTTACTTTAGAAAATCATACAGAAGTACGCAAATACATTCAAAGTAGTTTATTATAAAAATTTAAAAAAATAGACAAATCATTCATGGTCTTTTTATGTAAAATTATACAATCTATTTCATGAAGAACACAGAAAGAATACTAACTTGGGAAGACCTTTCGGGATTGTCTTTTCTGGTATCAGATGAATCAAGTAATTGAGAATTCAAACTCTCTTTTCATTGATTTTATGAATTACAGACACAAATTTTGAAATTTTACGATATCCAAATAAGGTGGTAAAATTTTTGCAAATTAATGGATAAGGTAGATGTAGAGATTTTGTGGACTCTAAAACAAACCGAGACACATTATCTAAAAGAAATAGACATTAGAAAAAATAATTCCAAATTAACAGAAAGTAAAGAACTTGAGGCAAAACTACGTTATTTAGAAGAAGGAAAATTTATTGAAGCAGTTCCCGCAGTATTTGGTTCTGGACATATTTTAAAAAAATCAGGAAATGATTTGTTTTGGGATAATAATTTAAAGAAACAAATTTTGAGTTTCCTATATGTAGATAATTATAGTTTAGAGGATTTGATGAGACTTGCAAACAGTAATTTTGAAACAGTATCAAGTAACATCAAATTACTACAAAATGAGCAATTGCTAAACAATGACTCATCAAATGAAAATGTTTATAAAATTACAAAATTGGGTGAAGACTACATAAAGGCAAATTTTCAAAAACAGTCGCCAATTAATGTAGAATCATTTAGTCAAATCAAAATCGGTCAGATAAATATAAAAAATTTTCAAACAAAGATTGATGAATTGATTCTTCAAGTAAATAAAGAACCAAATTTATCAAAAGATCAAAAAACTACATTTAAAGAAAAATTAATTGATTTGAAAAATTCTTGGTCAGAAACTGAAAAATTTGGACAACCCTTATCTGCACAATTAACAATGCCAGGATTAAAAGAACTATTTCCAAAATCTCCAGTTTGATTTAACTCCATTAAATGTTCAAATTAAATAAAAAATTAAGAGGTTTTGTATTCTTGTTAATTTTAAAAGTATTTACAAAAGATAGTATGTATACGCTAGTGAATTTTTGAATAATATGAAAAAACAATTCTACCTTATCATTCCCATAATTGGCTTTGTGCTAGTTTTACTTAATGGTGTTTTTGGATACATGATCTTTGATTCAGCATATGAGCAAGATATTACAAAATATGCAATTTATGTTCATTTTTATCCAGAATGGAAGAGTTATCCTGGAAATATATTATTTGAAATTACAAATGTGTGGTCAAATCCAGAAAATTCTAAAAGAATTCAAAATTTTTCAATGGATTCTTTAGATATCACACCTACAAATGATTACAACTCAAATCAATTACAGATTCAGCATCAAAAATCATTTGTTGAACTAAAACATGATTTTAGTGGATGTACTGCAAATTGGAAACCAATATCATATGTGTATGCAGCAGATTATCTTCGAAATTATATTGAATTTGTTCAAGGAGTAACACAAAGTACTGATCCATATGTTCAGATTTTACAAAAGTTAGAGAACAAAAACTATGATTTATCTCATCAAAATGATTTAGTTAAATCAGGATATGTACAATTCATTCCAATTTGTACAACTCAAGAATCAACATCTTATGAATATTCTATTTCTTCAAACGAGAAAAATATTGGATTTGATGCATATTTTGTTCCATCAGAAAAAGAATTGACAAACTATTTGGAATCAGATTCTTTTGAATATTATACTCAGAAAGGATGTTTTGTTCAAAATCATAAAAAATTCAGTGGAGTTTGTTCCAATATTAGTAAAGATTCAGGATTACTAGTTATAATTCCTGATGAGATAAAATCATCTCTCACTACAATTAAGATAAACTTGCATGAATTGTAAAACAATTTTTAAAAAATTTGGATTAATTTTTCATTTTTTGTAAAACATAGTATCCAATTACTATTGGAGGTAAAATGTAGATGCTTACACCGCCCATATAATCAGAAATTCCAAAAGTTTCAATATTCCTCCCAAACGTAATTTCAAAAGTTTCAGCAACATAGTCATATCCAATTGCAATTGCCGAACCAATTATACCAAGAATGATACAGTTTCTTCCTTTTTTAGGATCAGAATTTCTTAGAATTAACAATGCTACAACACCTCCGATTATTGCAAAAAATGCAGGAAGTAGATAATACAAAGTACTTTTTTGATTTAGAGAAGACATGGTTGTAGTAATTTGAGTCTACTCATAAATATATCAAAACCAGATGAATTTTTTCAAATATTATTCTTGTAATTCCTCATCTGTTTCTTCATTTTCAGACTCTTCATCAACGGATTCAAGAGTCTCAACTCTCCAAATTTTTTCATTTTTCATAATAAAGTTTACACCAAACTAGATGTTTCAGCATGATTCCCTTGTAAACAAGAATTGCAAACAGAAGTCACCAAAAGAGCAGATTTTGAGCAATTACATTTTTCACACATACAACCAATGTCATCCATTGAAATTATAAAATAATTTAGAAATGATATAATTCATTGTAGATTATCAATTCTGATAATAACTTAAGATAAAGATGTCATTTGATTTTGTAACGTAAAATAGCTAAAACAGAGTCATCTATGCTTAATTTTTTGATGATTTTAGGTGATGTTACAAATTCAATTTTTGCAGATGTACTTTTTGCAATTTCTAACATTTTTAGTATATTTTTGAATTGTAGACTCGTATGATAATTAGCAGAAACAATCAAGGTGTCTACTGCTCCAATTTTCAATGCTTTTGCAATAACACTATTTCTTTTTGCAGTTAATCCTTCTTTTACTAATTTTTCATACTTGTGAATTATCTCTTCAACATATTTTCGTCTATACTCATATAGATGATGAATAATTTTTTCATGAATTTCAGTAATCGGTGTGGAAAAAGACAGAGTTTCAACAAATCTACATTTTTTAACAAATTCTGAATCAAGTTCATCAAAAAATTCAGTTTTTGCAGGGCCGATTCCACCTAAAAGTAATAATTCAGAATTTGTATCCATTAATTTTATTTTATTTGCAACTTTTTTATAAAAAACATGGATTTTAGTTTGTCTTGCCCTTAGAAATCTACCTTGACTTTGTCCACCTTTACGGTGTCTACCCTGTAAATCAATTCGAAGTTTTGATTCTTGAATAATCTGACTACCATGAAATTTTTGAATTCTAGCAGTTTTTTGATCAAGGGTCACCAACAATACATCACGATTAATTTTTAAAATATCTGAAAATGGTTTTAGGTATGGTTTTTTACTTGTCATGTAGATGTATGGTAATTTTTTTGAGGTTCCAATTTTTTTGATAATGACTTTACCATTTTGAATCCACCCAAAAACACAAAGAGTTTTTGCAAATTTTCCTTCAGAGATAGGATTGTCTTTTAATTGTCTAATGGTTTTTTCTATTTTTAATTCAATTTTTTCAAATGATTCATTTCTTTTTGTTTCTTGAAGTAATGAAATAATTTCATCTCCCTTACCATATGGATAATACACCGAGATGCATGGTAAATTAATTTGTTTAAGATCGTTGAGAAACTGATTCAAAGAAAACCACTCAGAAGGAGAAATTTCAGAGAGGGGGAATTTTTTATCCATATAATTAAGAAAATTTTGGCATACTTGAATTTTTCATTAAACTAGGAATTATCTCTTCAAAACTACCTGATGACAATCAATTTTTAACAAAGAACCACAATCAAGATAAATTCCAACAAAAATCAAAATTACAACTGAAATCCAAAACAAAAATTTCCATTTAAAACTTATTTTCGTTAATTTACTCCACATTATTTGATTGATTGTTCTACACTTACATGTAAAGGATTCAAAATAATCAGATTAAATTAAACATGAAAAAAACAACATGAAAGTGGTTAATCATGGGTAAAATACACATCATAATTGGAATAATTATAGGAATAATGTTCTCAGTTGCATATCCTGACATGGCACAAAGTATCAATGATGCTATTATGCCTACAGTTCAGGCAGTGGGCGAGCGTATAATTGGATGGATTCTAGGATAGTTCTAAAAAATTGAATTTAGTAAAAGATCAACTTTTTTCTCCTTGGCTCTTTTTGCAAGTAATTTTTGATAAGACAGAGATGAGTTTCATAAATATGAACAGAATTCAAAAAAGAGTCATTGAATTTCAAATCAAACGACTAAAAAGTGAATTAGCAAATTTTGAGGAATAAACAATTCCTCATTTTTTAATTTTTAAAATTACATAATTAAAGACAAAAAGCAATTACACAGTTAATAATTGCAATTTGAATTGTTCTGCACTACGTTGAAATCCACAATCAATACACAATTGCCAACTTCTCTCAGTTAGAATTTTTATTGTAGGATCATATTTTGTTGCAATCATTCTTCCTCCACATTTTGAACATCTAAGAGGAATTTTGATTCCATCAATGCTATTGAAATATTCCACGACATTATTTGTTATAAAATCAATTTAAGAAACCAGTACGCAATGAAATACAGTGAATTCAAAATATTTAAAAACATTTCAAAAATCACATTAGACTTTTTCACATAATGTAAAACAGGTTTGAATTAATTTTAACAGATTAAGAATCATGAAAAAATAATTTAGCAGAACTTAACACAGAAACATTTGTACAATTCCTTTGCACTTACTACAGGTCATCACCCAATGTTTCTGTGGTGGAATCAAATCATAGTTTGACTCGCATATAATATGCAATAATAGTAATTAAAGAGATCATAACATTATCACTTTTGAATACAACAAGAAAATGTTAATTTATTAAAAATATAATATTTCACATAACTCAAAAAATTATAATAACAAAATCAAATGGAGACAAAGTAACTTTTAATCCAAATAAGATTATTTCCACATGTAGACGAGCAGGTGCAAGTAGAGATGCAACAAAAAGAATTATCAAAAAAATTTGCGGCCAAATTTATCGAGATGTAAAAACCCGAGACATATACAAAATGGTACTAATTGCATTAAGTGAAGAAAAACACGGTATTGCACTCAAACAAAAATATCAACTAAAAGACGCAATAATGAGACTAGGAATTGAAGGATTTCTATTCGAAAATTATGCTGGGAAAATATTAGAAGAAATAGGCTTCAAAATAGCCAAAATTAGGAGTAAAATTAGAGGAAAATGTGCAGTTCACGAAATAGATTTGGTTGTTTTTTCAAACGATGAGCGAGTTTTGATTGAATGTAAATATCACTCAAAACATGGTGCATATACAGGGCTTAAAGAGTCTCTATACACACACGCAAGATTTCTAGACACACAACCATACTTTGATTCAGAATATCTAATTTGCAATACCAAAGTATCTACTAGTGCAAAAAAATATGCCAAATGTGTTGGACAAAAAATCCTCTCATGGAGGTATCCTCCCAAAAACAGTCTTGAAAACATTATAGAAAAAAACAATCTGTACCCAATTACCATATTAAATATTACATCAAAAGAATTGGAAATTTTTTCTCATTTGAAAATAATTTTAGCAAAACAAATTTTAGACTATGATTCAGATTATTTATCTGCAAAAACCAAAATTTCACTCATCAGAATTAGAAATTTTCAAAAATTAGTCAAACAAATCATTCAAAATTACTAAGAGACAAATTGAAAACGATCTTCTTTGTATCCTTTTTGTAGTTTCCCAGTAATGGGAATGGGGTTACTACAAAATAAACAACAATTGTTTTCATCCAAATTCCAACTTACAATATTAAAACCATATCTATCTACAACGATTTTTTTGCATTCAGAACAATAGGTATGTTCCAACTTATGGCCAGGGACATTTCCCAAATACACATATTTCAAACCAACATCTCTTGCAATGTCATAATGTTTTTCCAATGTTTCAATTGGGGTACTAGGATAATCCATCATTTTATAATCAGGATGGAATCTCAAAAAATGAATTGGAATTTCAGGTCCAAATTCATCATAAATGAATTTTGAGAGTTTTTTTGCATAGTCTAAATTATCTCCCACTTTAGGTACAATCAAATCAGTGATTTCTAAATGAATTTTTGTTTTATCTCGAATGTTTAGTAATGTGTCAAAAATTGGTTGAGGATCAGGTACGCCAATGAATTTTCTTGTAAATTCAGGTTCTGCGCTACCTTTGAAATCAACAGTAATTCCATCAAGAAATTCATTCATCATAGAAACAGATTCAGGAGTATCATACCCGTTTGAGACAAATACGTTAAACAACCCTTTTTTCCTTGCAATTACACCACAATCACGTGCATATTCAATGAATATTGATGGTTCATTGTACGTGTAAGCTATCCCATGTGCACCATATTGTATTGCGGTATTAACAACATCATCAGGAGACATGTCAATTCCTTCAACTTTTCTACGTTGACTAATATCTGAATTTTGACAATACCTACAAAGCCAATTACATCCAGTTGTTGCAATAGAGTAAACTTTGCTTCCAGGAAAATAGTGGATTAATGGTTTTTTTTCAATAGGATCCACATGCCCAGAAATTACTTTCCCATACACATACAACTGTAACTTTCCATTTTCATTTCCACGAATTCCACATAATCCGATTTGATCTTTTTTAACTTCACAGTATCTTGCACATGCAGTACACTTTACTTTATCATCAGGCATTTTTTCATAAAGGATTGCTTCTTTGCCGGGAGGATTTATCAATATCTTTTATTATGTTTCAAAATATTTAATGTGTATGGGCAAATTTCAAAACATAACTGACAAAGATGGAGAGTTGTTAGTTAAAACAGCTAGAAAAACAGTACATGAATTATTGAAAAATAATTTAAAATATTATGATAATGAATTTGAATCAAAATTTGATTTTAATTCTGGAATATTTGTAACAATTAACAAAAATAATTCATTGAGAGGATGTATTGGATTTCCACTTCCAACAAAAAAATTATCTGAAGGGTTAATTGATGCAGCAATGTCTTCTGCAATTAATGATACAAGGTTTTCTCCATTAACCATTGATGAATTAGACCAGGTAGTTTTTGAGGTAACCGTATTATCTAATCCAGAAAAAATCATAGTTAATGATTCAAAAGAATACTTTTCAATAATTAAAATTGGAAGAGATGGATTAATCGTAGAAAAATCAGGATTTTC
Source organism: Candidatus Nitrosopumilus sp. (assembly GCA_018263505.1). Taxonomy (GTDB): domain Archaea; phylum Thermoproteota; class Nitrososphaeria; order Nitrososphaerales; family Nitrosopumilaceae; genus Nitrosopumilus. The sequence continues at coordinate 6,516 of JAANXA010000063.1, read as the reverse complement.
AGGATTACTTTTACCCCAAGTACCTAAAGAATATGGTTGGAACGTGGAGGAATTTCTGTCATTTACGTGTGAAAAAGCAGGATTAGAGTCAAATTCCTGGAAAGATATATCAACAAAGTTTTCAAAGTTTGAAGGGATGATTTTCAAAGAAGAGTCTCCAAATGGAAGAGTGATTAGAGAATCAACTGATGATGTTTTAAATAAATAATTCACCATGAATGATATGATTAGAGCACCAGTCGTTTCAGGACAATTCTATCCAGATAATAAAAGAGATTTAGAAAGAATGATTCAAAATTGCATATCTCATAGATTTGGTCCAAAAGTTCAAACCAAAAAAACAGATGAGAAAGTTTTTGGAGTTATCTGTCCTCATGCAGGATACGAGTATTCAGGTCCTACTGCATGTCATTCATTTAATTCTGTAGCATTTCAAAATCCTGAACTGGTAATTATTACAGGACCAAATCATTTCGGAGTAGGTCAAAATGTAGCTACAATGAGTAACGCATCATGGCAGACACCACTAGGGAATGTATTAGTTGATTCAGAATTATCTGAAGAGATTTCAAATGTTTCAAAATTCATTGAAATTGATAACCATTCACATTCAAGAGATCATAGTTTAGAAGTTCAAATACCAATGTTGCAATACACATTTTCAAAAAAATTTCAAATTATTCCAATAATTTTACTTTCACAGAATTTAGAAGTGGCAATAGATGTAGGAAATTCAATATCTGAAATTGCAAAAAAGAAAAAGACGTTAATAATCGGGTCATCAGATTTTACCCATTATGAAGAAAACTCTTTTGCAAATCTTCAGGACAAAGCATTGATTGAACCAATTCTAAAAATGGATGTTAAAGAATTTTATCAAGTGTTACATGAAAAAAGAGTTTCAGCATGCGGATATGGAGCAATAGCATCCACCATGATTGCATGTAAGAACTTAGGTGCTACACGAGGAGAACTTCTAAGTTACACTACAAGTGGGGATATATCAGGAGACAAAGACTCAGTCGTTGGATATGGAGCAATAAAATTTGTGTAAGTTCTTGATGAATAATTTTAATGTCATAATTAATAATCTTCAAAAATTAAAAATACTAAAAAAGTTACAAGTTACATGTTTGAAAATGATGCAGTAAAACATCTGAGTCAATTGCTTGAAAATACTCAAGAATCATTTGTAGGTCTATCAACAAGATGGGATGAATTACAACCAAAAAAAGAGTTTAATGTAAAAATATCTGAAGATTTTCATCTGGGTTTTGTTTTTGGTAAATTAGAAGATAAATTTGTAGGATGGTTTTATTCACAGTATGGTTAGGTCTATGAGTGATCAAGAATACAAGGAATTTTGGAAGAAATGTCGAATTCTTGTTAGGCATCTACATGAAAAATATAACATGTTTTATTTTCAAGGATGATTTTTTGCAAGATTAATTTCGTGATTTGTTTACAGTAGCAATTTTCTTTTGAGATCTAGGTGTTTTTGTTTTTGCAGCAGATTTACTGACTTTGCCTTCTTGTTTTGTAATTTTACCACTCCTTCGAGCAGAACGAGACATACCTGCTCTTAATTTTTGTTCCTCTTCTTTTTCTTTTAGTTCTTCATCTGAAAGTTTTTTTCTTACCACACATATCAGTTCAATTCATTATAGATAAATCAGATCAATAATTTCATAATTGAATACAAGTAATAATGTAAAAATGTGGCTGTGTAGACACCATCAATTTTCATAACATGATTAATCAGATTCAGTAGGCAGTTCTAAAGCTAAACTCCCAATTCACTATTCCATGAAATCATCAAGATACATCAAGATGATTCGTTCTATGATGCAAATTTTGAAAATAGAGCAGTTGGAATAATTATTTGATTTGAAAAAAATAATCATAATTTTTGAATAATTCTTTAAAAAAATCTAAAAATATAACAAAGAAAAAGCAAAAAGTTCAATAAAAAAAATACATAGAAAAAATAAAAAATATGCTTAAAAAAACCAATTAAAACCAGTTAACTGCAAATATAGAAAATATGTTAAAAATCTGGCTATGTAGACACCATACCAAAATCCAAACCATCAAAAATTCAAAAAAAAATCAATTACAATTCAGCAATTCTTTAAAAAATAATTTTTTCTTTTTTGTATTCTAATTTGACATCTGATTTGCATTAAATTTTTTTTTACAATAAGGACAGGTAATATTATCTGATTTTAATTCATATGATTCAGCTAATCTCTCATTCATCAACACATTACAAATATCCCAAGGGGTAATAGAGATGTCTTTGTAAATTACATAGGAATGTTCCATCTGTAACATTTTTTCACAAATTTGATTTAAAAGAAGATCTTCTTTTTCTACCTCTACATCTTCTAATTGTATTTGGCTTGCAGGAATTTCTAAAAAGTCAGTTACATCAGGATGGATTTTCAGTGTTTTTGATATCTCTTTGAGAATTATCCTATCACTGATAAATTGATTAGAATATTCCAAAACAAGTTTACGTGTTTTGTTTTCAAACATTAGATTAATTATATCATGTAATGTGTCATCAGAATGAAATGTTATCATTTTCTTTTTTGGTAATGAAGAGATTCGAGTATTAGTTTTACAACGAATCCCTGCATCTAAAAATTTCCTAGCAGAAATAGGGGAATGTCCTTGGAATTTATTTGGAATAATTGCAAATGCACGTCTTGATTCAGTCCATTTTTTCATCAAATCCTCAAAAAGTGTGGTTTTATTTACAAAAAGAAGATTCTTTGACATAATTTGGTTAACTTTGGTGTCATATTGAGCATCACGAGATGGGTTTAATCTTAGAAAATTTAACAAATCATAACCGCCGAGCATTCCAATTGGTTTTAATTCATTATTACGAATTACAATCGAATCCACAATTGATTCTAAATATTGTACGCACATTTCAGTTGCAACATGTACATCACGTTCTTCATTGAGGTAAACACATGGTGTTTCAGTTAATGTTTCAGAAAATATTTCGTCTAGGGTTTGCTCAGAAATGGTTTGTTTCGGAGAAGACATCCATGGTCTCAATGATATAACATACACATGTAAAATATTTCAAAAGATTTTTGATTACTATTATTGATAATTACTAAAGAGATTGAAGATTATTTTACATATTGAGTGAGTAAATTTTGTAGATTTGATTGTTCTTGAATTAATTTGGTTCCATCATTTTTTAAAATTATAGATGGGTCAGTGTGTCTTTTTAGCCAACTTTCTGAAGAATCAATAGTTACCAAATCTAACCTTTCAAGTTTGTTCATATGCTCTTTGAATTTTATAACAGAAATTTTTTTAAAACTATCAAATATTTTGGTGTACTTTTTAACCCCATTTTGTATTAATGCAAGAATCACCAGATCAACAGAGTCAACTTTATCCATGTATTGTTCAATAAATGAATCATCATCCAAGTCATCAGATTTTGTCAATATTTTAAAAAATATTCAATTATAGATAAAATTGTCTCTAAAACACTTTAAACCATTTTTTTCTGAAAATTATTTATGAAAATCAAGATATGTGAACATATTGATATCTCTCAAATACGTATAGAGGCATCCAAAGATATTTTCACACTAGTTACAATTAAGGGTGAAAAATTTGCCACACAATCATGTAAAAAATGCCATGAAAGCATCACACAATTTGATCATAAAATTATTTCAAAAGAAGAATTTCATTCTTATTTGTAAAAATTTTTACTGTACAAAATGTTGCCTAATGTGATTTGTCACCGCATTGAAATCCATTTTCAGGATTTGCCATCTTTAGTTGCCATAACTCTTGTTCAGTAAATCCTGCTTTTTTCATGGCACAGTTAAGACAGTATCGCTCATCAGGAGATGCAGGATTCTCAATATAATTTTCTTCACCCAATACACACACCTGACAATCATCACCTGAACAGGTAAATGATACTAAATGATTCTCACAATTACAAGTCATTACTCCCATAATTTCCCATTATCTTTTCAATGTTTTCACAAAATGTACTTTAGAAATAGCAATTTGATTCAAAATATCAATAAAATACAAAAAAGTCAAGTAATAGAAGCAAAGTAGGTACATTATGATGTCAAAACCAGATCCAACTGATGCAAATGAGCAAATTTGTCCATTATGTAACAAGTTGATTTCAAAACATACACCTGAACAAATGTTAGAATGTTCAAAAAAACTACAGAATGTTAAATCAGAAGATGTTTGAAAGTAATTTGAGGAATTAAAAATAAATTTTGAAATATTTGTTTTACATAGATTGTAAGCTTTGAAGAAGTAATGAATTTCTTTTTTGTCTAGCTTTTGATGAACGTGGTTTTGAACGTAATCGAATATTACAACATGGACAAAATACTCCCTCATATTTCATGTAAACACAACATTTTGTACATCTTTTAGCGTTGAAATATTTTGAAATACCCAACTTACGTGTTTTGAATTGTTTACAGATTTCTCTGCATGCCATGTATAGTCGTAATCAGATTAAGTAATAAAATGATCGTAGAAATCACATGTAAGTAATAACAAGATCAAATAATACAAAAATTTGAATCATTTTATTTGCCTGAATAAGCAAATTTTTTTGTTACATCATAATCAAATGCAATGAATTTTCCAAACAAGATAATGGCTACTAAAAAAGTATCAAAGAAAGCAGTAAAGAAAACTACTGCAAAGAAAGCAGTAAAAAAGACAGCACCTAAAAAGTCAGCAAAAAAATCTACAAAGAAAGCAAAACCACTTTCAAAATCAGAAGCTGCAAAAAAGGGCTGGGCAACACGTAGAAAAAACGCAAAGAAATAGACACAAGATAGGACAATAGATTTGTCCTGATTTTTTCTTTTTACAGAAATTTAATATTAAGAATCATTTTTTCTGAATTAATTAGATATGGATACTTGGAACTGCAAAAAATGCGATATGCCAGTTAGAACATCATATAATCAAAAAACAATGACATGTCCTCATTGTAATGGTTCAATGTTTTTAGTTGTGTAATATTTTAAAAATACATTTTACAAAGTCTTTATGCCAAACTAGTCAAACCTGATAAATAATTTACCAGATCAGTAGTAGTAATAATTCCAACTACTTTTCCATTATCAATGACCAATAATTTTCTAATCTTTTTTTGATTCATCAAGCTTGCAGCATCTTGAAATGTGGAATCAGGTGTTATGGAGATAATAGGGGAGGCCATTATTCGTCTAACTGGAGTATCCAATGGGTATGAGTGTGCTCCAATTTTTATTGCAAGATCTCTATCAGTAATTATTCCTACAGGTTTTGTATATTCATATACTACAATTGCGCCGACCTTTGACTCTTCCATCAATTTTGCAGCATCACTTGATGAAGAAAAAGAATCAACTGAAATAACTGATTTTGTCATTATTTCATTTACAGAGATATCTTCAAGATGAGTATTATCAATTGTATTTGCCATAATTTGTTGGAATTAAATTTAGATATGAAATCATGGGTAATTATCAATAATGATAATTAATTTTTAAACATTAAGGATTCAATGTTTTACAAATACAGAATATATGTCAAAAAAGATCTCATACTAATTAATTAAACAGGATTATTCAAAAATTTCATGAACTGGAAAAAATCATTGATTGAAAGAATGGGTAATCGATGTAATATCTGTGAACAAAACGATATAGAAAGATTAGAAATTGATTTTATCAACGGTCAAGAATATCTTGAGAAACAATATTTTCAAAATGAAGAAGAGATGTGTGTGTGGTTTGTTTTACATTTTAAAGAAGAATCAAAGTACATCCAAACAATTTGTAATGAGTGTAAATCAAAAAAAATACCAGAAAAATCAATTCCTTTATCTAAACTAGAAGAATTTTATTTTACACCAAAACAGATGGATTCTCAAGAAATCATGAAATGGATGAATACTAAAGCAAAAGAATTATTGGAATTTTTAAGAAAAAACAAGCAATTCATTCCAATAGAACTACGATTAGAAAAACACTATGGAGATTTACGAGATAAATTTACAGAAATAGACAGAAATGTCGCATTAATTGAATATGAAAAAAAATGGCTTCCAAAAAGATTTGCAGATGTAATAGAGAAGGATTTAGAAGAAAACCCAGAGATCAAATCCCTAGTATTAAAGCAAAATAGACCCAAAATTCCTGATACAGGGCACTAAGTCAATCAAATGATACATTCTTAAAAATTACAGAAATAAATTGTACTGAAATTTACATAATTTATGGCAGATAAAATAACTGCAAAAGAACTAAAAACACAAAACAGTGATTTTGTAATAATAGATGTCAGAGAGTTAGATGAGCTTGAAGGAGGATTTATTGAAAATTCTATTCATATGCCATTAGGACTATCTATTAGAAATGTAAAGAAGAAACAGATTGAAGATTTGAAAGACAAGAAAATTTGTACATATTGTGGTACAGGGTATCGAGGTAACATTGCAGCTGA
>JAANXA010000062.1 GCA_018263505.1 Candidatus Nitrosopumilus sp. | reverse complement strand
AATAATGTTTGTTTTTGCAAATACCATACTTTTTGATATTCATTTTGTAACAGAATCTGCATGAATCAAAAGATCTATTGTACAATCATTGCAAGTATAACAAGGCACATCAGTAGATTCGAATAGTGATTCTTTTTAAAATGAAATAATGAAAAAGTATAATGAATCATATAGCATTACAGTCAATTCCCAAGAAGTATTACTATCTGATGCCAGTCTTCCAAATTTCCATATCATTAGATTTACATCAATTTTGAGCACCAAGGAGATTTTTTTCTATGTGTACTCTATGTGCGTCTAAATGTGCACTCATACTATCCTGGACATCATTGTAAAGAATATTGTTTCTGTAAAGATGTTTGTAGGAATTAACAAAACAAATTCCATTGTGATAATTATTACAGACATTAGTAATTCTCCAAATTTAGTATGAACTTAAAATTTTCTTTATACTGTCTAAGAAGATAATTGACTCTTAGAAATCAAGTCAATATTTCTAAGATTTTTCCTGCTTTGAACATCTTGTTTCTATCTCTGCTACCTATTTCTTCTATTATGCCCATTTCTTGAAGATTATTTACAGCTAATTTTGCAGTGGGATACCTTACTCCAAGATAGTCTTTTACGCCTGGAATGGTAATCACTGGAGAAGCAAAGAGATAGGACATTAATTGTATAGTATTGCCTGATGCTCTATTCTCTTTTAGTTTATTTTCATAGGTTAATTGCAAGTCAGTTAATTTTCTGATATTATTTATTGCATCAGTTGCTTGTTTTATTACTCCTCTCAAAAAAAATCTTATCCAATCAGACCATGTACCATTCTGACTAACACTTAACAAGTGTGCATAATATTCAGTTCTATTTCTTTCAAAATAAACACTAAGGTACAATAATGGTCTATTCAAAAGTTTTCTTTCTGCTAATATTAATGGGATTAACAATCTTCCTATTCTACCATTTCCATCTGCAAATGGATGTATTGACTCAAATTGATAATGTATTAATGCACATTGGATTAAAACTGGAATTCCTATAGGTACATTTTGTAAAAAGTTTTCTAAATCTAATAAATTTTCTTCCAAATTTTCTGAAGATGGTGGAACATATTCTGCATCTTCAATGTCTGAACCTTCTTTTCCGATCCAATTCTGTACTTTTCTAAATTCTCCTGGAGTTCTTTCTTGCCCTCTTACATTTTCCATTAAAATTTTATGTGCATTTTTAATCATCTCCAGATTAATTTCTTTAGTTTGTACTTTAACTAAACAATCATTTAATGCATCAATGTAATTCAAAACTTCTTGTATTCTTTTATGTTCTCCATCTTCTGTAGATTCTTTTTTCCCTTTTGCTTCATATTGAAAAATATCCATTATCGAAGCTTGCGTACCCTCAATTTTTGAACTAAGTACTGCTTCTCGTTGAACATAAGGTCGAATAAGTAAATCTGGATTTGGTATTAATTCTCCAATGCCTGAAAGTTCTCCAAGTTTTGTATGTGCTTCAGTTGCAAGTGTAATTGTGACTGGATCAAATTTTATTTCTGGGGGTAATTTTTTTGGAAAAAATGTTTCATGACCATCACTATTGATAACAAATTTACCATTAGGGTTTGCAAATGCCGCTTTATCCAATCAATACACCCTTTTTTACAGACAAAGTTGTTACTACCTTAGTATAGTAAACCATACTTGGATTATTTGTCAGTATAGAAAATACCATAATTCTATACTAAGAACATAACTAGTTAAAAAAGATATATGAATTAATTCTACTGTGGATTAGACAGAATCCTTTGAAATACATTATATTAAAAGTAAAACGGTAATGATGAAATAGATACCATCAGACTTTGATGATAAAATCAGATGGCAAAAATCAAACCTACTGAACTTTTTTACTCATTTATTAAATGAAAATTTTTTATTTTAGGTTCAAGGGTAGGTATAAAATGGAAAAAGACTAGTTTTGTGCGATTCTATTTTTTGCAATCTCAAAGCATAATTTAGATAATGATTTTGCCTGTGTTGAATTTGAATTTAGTTTGTAGAGTTTAGCATTTCCTATTTGCCTAGTTAATACCAAAACATTTTGACGTTCTAGTTTATGCACTACTCCCAAAGTTGTTTTAAATCCAATATCTACGCTTCTAGAAATATCAGATATTGAATAATCAAAATCCCTAAAAGTTATCATGTGATCTAATACTCTTGATTCAGAACATGAAAACACGCTTTCTAAAGCCCCTACTTCACTTTTTGTGGTTTGACTCATGACTTTGTAATACAATTCAAACTATATTAATATTTACATACTACTATATTATTAATTACATATAGTTATATTATACTACTATGTAATATATTACATGGTAGAATTTGACATTTATGAAATTGCAATTTTAAGAAAAATGCACTCCTATGATTACATAGGTGCAAGACACACATCAGTAGATAATTTACAAAGAGGTTTTCCGTCACATGTTCGTGGAGATGTTAAAAAATTTGTAAAAAGATTGATCAAACTGAATCTTATAATTCTTAAATCTTCTACAAAAGAGATGCACTGTTCATTAAATAAATCAAAAATTAAAGAGATTGAAGAAATAATCCAATAGATATGAGTTTAGATAATTCAAGTTCTGAATGTGCCAAACAAACACCAAAATAGCAAACGCCAGTACAATTCCTGCCATGACTCTGTATGCAACTGTATTTGCCTCTGCCATGTGATTTGTAAAACTGCAAATGATTTAGGGATTGTGTTGATTTCTTGATTTTAAAATATGGTAAATTATGACTTTGCCAGTTCGTTTATGATTCGGGATATCTGGTCTTTGGGAATTTCGTTTGCAGTTGATGCAGCATCAAAGTCATTGTCAGTAAGTGAGTTGACTGTTTTTTCTATTGTCTTTTGATCTAATATTTTCCATATCTCCTTCTTCAGCTCGTCAAACTCCGTCTCTGAATGCCAAAGCAAGGCGTAGATATCTGAGACGTCCTTTACCCTCTTGTCGTCTTTTGTCCTGCATGTAACTGACTTTAGCTTTGTCGCAATCAAGACTTCTGGGTTTGGAAGCTTAAATGAGCCTCCGAATTCTGACATCGTGACAAACTTGTCATCATTGAACACATGGGATAAAAGAGGTTCATCCAAAAGCGGAAAGCTGACTATCTTTTGCGCGTCCTTGTGCACGTTGTCTGACATCGGGTCGACATAAAGTTGAAACATCTCGTAGGATTGTTTTCTTTTTGATTCTTCCTCTGACAGTTCTTCTTTTGTGTTGATGTCATAGTGCTTTACAAATCTTGAACCCAATCCGATAAACTTTCTGTCTGTGAGAATCTTGACCGACTTTGCAAGTGCAGAGTTTTTCAGTTCTTCATCTGACCAGTTTGAATCTACGTGAAACCCCAGGTCTATGTCTCTTGAACCAAGGTAATACTGTCCTGTTGCATTGTTGAATCTTTCATTAACTGTAAGAAACACTGCCCATCCACCAAGAAGGCATACTGGTTCTTGCATTTCAGAAAACACATCAGCAAGGTACTGTTGCGATATCTCAGTTTCGTAGTCCTGATAAAGCATTATGCTTCTCCTTTTTTATCAGCATGTCTGCCGCTTCAGCAGCTGCTGCTCCTTCTGCCATCAAGTCAACAGTCAACTGGGGAATTGAAACAACATTCATTCCGTCCTTTTCAAATGACTTGTAGAACACGTGCTCGTCTGCCATCAACACTCTTACGTTTCCTTTGCCTACTAATCCTTTTTCTGAAAGAATCTCGTGCCATTTTTTCATGTCGTCGGGTATTATGTAAAAGTCAGTCCTTGTAGGAAAAAGATACTTCTGTACCCGGTTCTCAGCAGAGTATGTAGTAAGTGCATACTTCATGTCTGCCTTTTGTATGACTTTAAGTGGGTCTCTTACCATGTATTCTCTATAGTCTGGTTTTGTTCTGAGGTTCTTCCACATCCTGATCAACTTCTCATAGTCTTTTACTTCTGTAACATACACAATCTCTTCTGTTTCCAGTTTTCTCAGAGTCTTGATGACCCATGAAATGTTTGCCTTGGCCTCTTTTGTTATTCTGTATTTCGTCAGCTTTTTGTTGTTTAGCAGAACGCGAAATATTCTCTCTCTTACCTGACCTCTCTTTGCTTGCATTTTCAACACCTATTACTTTTGTTTATATACATACTGTATTAGTAATATATTGCTACATTGGCACATATTTAAAATTAAGTAATATATTGCTAACAGGCATATAGTCTTGATCATCAGGCTTGTCTTTCGCTCATTGTACTTTTCGTCCTTGCAGACCGCTTCTATGTCTGGAGGTAAAACGTCGCTGAAAAGGACATGGCTCAGGCCCGAAATTAACTCTCGAGGTGATTTGAATGAGAGAAGAGATACTGAAGAAACTCAAGACGTTCGGACTGGAAGACTACGAGTCTAGAGTCTACTTTACATTACAGGTCAACGGCAAGACCAAAACTAGAAGATTGTGGAAAGATGCAGGAGTTCCTCAGAGCAAGATATACTACATTCTTTACATGCTGGAAGTCAGAGGACTAGTAGAACAGACAAGAAATCCAAGAGAAGTAAAAGCAAAGTCTTTCCTGAGATTTGCCAACGAGTATCTTACAGAAAGAAAAATTCTGCTAAGAGAAATAGACGAGTCGATAAAGGAGAACAAGTATCTGCTGAAAGATTTCAGAAGACGGAGAGTGTTTAGTTAGTTTTTGATTTTAATCATCTATTCTAAATTAAAGTCTAGTATGGCAATTTCTCTTGTTGGAATAGAATACAAGAAAAACAATTCATCTTAAAATTCCAAAAATAAATCATGTACAAAGATTTCTTTATTATGTACATTTTGTTTTAGAATTTGTACATTTTTGACAAGAAAAGAATTTATCCTAAATCTGCCTTTTCGGGAAATAGTATTCTCTGATGGAAGTCAACCTTTTGCAAATGAACTACAACCCATCAATCACATTGATCTTTCCTATCTTGTGGATAAAAACATCGGAGACAGACACATCTTTGTTTACGAACTTGACGGGAAAGTTCTAGCCTTTATGACCTTCTTAGACAGAGAGGATCATTTCCATCTGGATCTTGTGGAAATAAACCGCCTTCATGAGGAATACAAAACTATCAGGCCAGGATTACTTCTGATCAGGCTTCTAGAAAACCTGTCAAGAAATGCAGAATATTCTAAAGTCACTCTGCATTCTGTACAGAACCGTATTTTGTACTATCGTGCTCTCGGTTATGCAATTACAGGCAATCTTATATCTGACCCGACATATGGTCCTCTCACGCCTATGGAAAAATCTCTTTAAACGCATGTGCACAATGTTTAAATGTTTACTATGCTCATACTATAGTATGACAAAAATAAGACGAACGGTGAATTTTAGCGTCGAGTTGGACGGAGTGCTGGGATTGCTGTCAACGTCTTCACAGCAGAATCTTTCAGAGTTTCTGGAATATAGGTTAAGAGAACTTCCAGAAGTCAAAGATATGCTCCAGAAAATCAGAACAGTTCCAGAACTTCCACCGATGATCAAGGGAAAGACTCCTAAACTTGTCCACAACGAGTCAGAACCACTCCCTGCATAGACGTGCCACTGTATGTAGTAAGTTAAGCACTTAATCTTTCTACCAAAGTTACAATAAGGAAAAAACCGCTACAGGCAAAAGAGTTGATTCCATCACAGGATACAAACCAAAACTCACAGAAAATTATTCTGAGCATTCTGAAAAATTATAAAAAGGAAAACAGAGATCCGGAAATTACTGAAATGAGAACATCATTTCAATACAAATCTCTTTTTCAGGCGTGTTTCTATACAATATTTACCTTATAGAAACCACTTTATTTTTGAATATTTTTTCAATTCTAAATCTTTCATCTACTTCTGTTACAATTTCTCTTAACACTTTCAAATTAATACAGTCTGCATGATGTGAAATGTTGGCACATTCATTTCCATTTTTTTTGAACAACTAATCCCGATCTCGACTACTTGCACTGAGAAATATCGTGATAACAAAAACAAGAGAGATTATACTCAATGCAAATTTAATGAAAGCACCAAGTAAGGTAATAGAATATGTAATCATTCACGAGTTATATCATTTGAAGAGAAAAGAAAATCAAAAGTTTTGGAATTTGGTATCAAAATATTTTCCGAAATATCAAGAGTATACCAAATGATTAGAAATTAATGGAATTATTATTACTTGACTCTACATTTCTCACAAGTCATTCCAGTTTCTTCATTAATTGTAACTGGAACCCCTGAAGAATAACAACTTGTACACATCCCTCTACGCATTATATTACTAGTGACATAACATGATAAATCCTTCATCATTGAATCAATATGACGTATTTGTGAGATCAGAATCATATTGTGAAAAAGTATTTAATTTTACAAAAAAGAAGAAGGGTATGATAAAAAATTACATAATGTAAATTTCTAATGAGTGAGAATTTACATGTATTTTTTATTTGACTTTATATAATATTTCATGAACCATTTTAGAAAATACATGGAATCATTTTTCATACTGGACTTTTCAAGGGATTTGAAATAACCTTTTTTATCGAGATTTTTGATAAGCATTAACGGATAATTATATTTGAATAAGATATAATTCATCAACAATCTTGATACTCTACCATTTCCATCACCAAATGGATGAATTGATACAAACTCATAATGTACCATACATGCCAATTCCACAGGAGATATTTTCCCATCATACTTGTTTAACCAATTAAATAATTTTTTTAATTTTGGTTTAATTTGTGGAACTGTTGCAAATTCTATCTCATCATTTCCTTTAATTCCTACTCTATATGCTCTTATACTTCCTGCCTCACCGATTTTTGTTTGTTCAAAAATTTCACCATGCCAGGATAATACAACATCTTGTGTTATCGTTTTTAATTTTTTAGCATTAATCAATTTCATAAATAAATCATAATGCCTTTGAGTCTCTATTGTGTCAATTTGAGATTTTTTGTTTGGTGTGATGCCATGAATTAAAAGTCCTCTAGTATCATCTTGTGTCAAAGTGGATCCTTCCATTCGTTGTGTGTTATAAGTAAAAGTTATTCCAAAACTCTCAAAATTTTGTAGTTGAATTGATGCAGGTAATGTTTTTAGTTCTTTTTGATAATTCTTAAAAATACTTTTAATTTTTGGACTCCATTCATCAGAATAAAATTTCTGTAAAAATTCTCTTTTTAGTTTATCTATATTTTTTGGAATTGTTTTTCCCAGATATTTTCTTTTTTCTTTACCTTGTATGTTGTGCCTCAAATAATAAAATCCTCTTTCATTTACTATTATGACCACAAATGGTCACATACTATAAAATTATAAATATCTTTTTATTTATGAAAATATAGTATGTAGTATAGTATGTGATATTTTTATGGATTTCTCAAATAATACATATAGAAATGAGGATACCATTTCACAAAATCAAATAACAAAGCATTCAAGGATTATTTGGAATGTATGATGTAATAATCAAAGTAATGGCTATAGGGTTTTGCGAGCTAAACTAGGAGTGTGGTAGAGGTTTTGATTAATCGTCATGTGCTAATTCATCTAGTAGATCAGAATATTTCTCAATTAACTCATCTGTGATTTTCTCATCTTCTGGGCTCATAGTAATCTTATTCTCTCTGAAATATAAAAAGACATCTTATCAACAGTTTCTAAGTGCAATTCTTTTCCATGAAGTTTGATCTCTTTTAACATTTTTCGGATCTCTAAATTTGCAATTTCTCTAGCATTTCCATATCCTGCCCATAGGTATCCTTCCCAACTGTGCTGATCATTAATGGGAGAATCTGCATACCAATAATCTTTGCCTAGTCTGATAAATTGAACATGGTTTATGGTTTGATTCTATTTCTTGGAAGATGAGACAGTATAGGAAATAATGATTCCATTTTACACAAAATGGAATAATTTGGAAACTATGTAAAGTGAATTTAGGCACAAAATGAGACATTAATGATTAAATTTTAAAAGTAAGAAATTTCTTACATAATATATGAGTGAAGCAATACTAAAAACAATCAAAGTTTCAGAAAAGGGTCAAATTTCAATTCCACGTGAAATTCGCAAGTCATTGGGAATCAAAAAAGGAGACAATCTCATACTTGCTACAAAGAACAAAAAACTTTTGATTCAAAAAGCAACAAATCTTGAAAAAGAGATGGAATCAGATTTGATAAAATTTTCTGAAAAAACTGCAAAAAAACTTTGGGATAATAAAGAAGATGAAATCTGGAATAAAGTTTGATAGAGATACAATAGTACTAATACCGTTTCCATTTACAGATTTGAGCAAACCAAAACTACGACCAGTATTGGTTATTTCAAATATTTCATACAACAAAGGATCAAAGGTTCTGTGGTGTCTTAGGTGATTTTTCTTGATTTTCTTCCTGTTGACTGTCGGTGAAAATAGAAATTTCTACACTCAAAACACCAAGATTGTACTCAGATATTTGCCATTTTAATCTCTAATTCCAAATACCTCTTTTATCTTTGAACTACCATTTGCAACTTTTCCATATTTTGGAGATTCAGCATGTTCTAAATCTACCATAATCCGATTACACACTTTTGGCAAATAAAGATTTTATAGGAAGATTTAGATCGCAGATCGTAATAAAACACACATTGAAAATAAATTATCAATGATTTCAGAAAGGAATCAAACATGGGATTTCTCCCTGTTGTACAATGTTCTTTGAATCAGTTTGGAGACCATCAATAAAATATGAAATTAAAGAGTACGGTGAAACAATGCACACACTAACTAACAATGAGGGAGTTATTTTATGTCCTGATTGTTTAGTAAATAAAAGGTTCTGTAAAGTTCATGATGCTTTGATTCACAATTTTCTCCTGTAAAGTGCCAAGACCTATTGCGTGACAAACTTAGAAATTTAAAAAATTAATCATCTTTCTCATCTTCAATTATCTCCAATATCTTTTCAATCATTTTAGGGTTAAGAGAATATTGTATTCCGTAACTTGTAGGATGATGATTGATTAATCCATTTTTGATTAGTTTCTTTAGTGATTTTGGAACATTACCTTTTTCATGGGATGGAAATCCTCTACAAACATCCTGTTCCCCTAAATGACGACCGCCTATTCTGTTGTCATTTAACATTCTTTCAAGGAGTGTCTTTTCAAGGTCGGTGAATTCCATTCTGTATTCTATTACACAATACTATCTTATATATATTATGTAATAGATTCTATAATATTAGATAAATAAATATATAATAGTATTACCCAATAGAATCATGATTACTGAAAGTAAGACAATAGATTCTAAAGCAGTTCTGGAAGTAGGACCATTACAATCAATGTTTCCATGTTCGACTTCTAAAATCATGGATTTTATGATTACATTTCATAGATACGACTATTCAATATCTGATATTGGAAAACATTCTGGAATCACTTTCAAAACAGCATTGAATGAAGTGAAAAAGTTAGAAGAACAAGGCGTGTTAATACGAACTAGAAACGTAGGAAAAGCAATAATGTTTCAATTCAATTCTGAATCCATACAGGCAAAATCTTTAAGAAAACTATGCCTCGATATTGCAAAGAGCAGAATCAACTGATAGTTTACACCTTAAATATCATCTATTTTCACCTAAGACACCGCAGAACCGGATCAAATGATTTTATTTGTTGTGGAATTACATCAAATTTGAAGAACAAAAACAATTCTATTTTATTAGAAAATAAAGATATGAATGATGGAAAAATTCCAAAAAAAAGTAGAATAAAAATTGGAAATATATTTACACTACAAAAAGATTTAGCAGTAAAACAAGTTGGTAAAATTGATTCAAAAAAAATAAACAAAGTAATTGATTCTATAACAAAATTGATTTCATGAAAAACTAATCATAAAACAAGAATCAAAATAATAAAAACAATGTAATAAAAAATATTTTAAAAATAGTTTACCATTTTCCTTCTTGATGTTCTTTTAGTTTACGTAACAAACCAGGCATTGTAGTAGAATGTTTTGCGTCATTAATTATTTTATTTACATTAGAAACTCCAGCCTTTTGTTGAACAGCATTTTTGTCCCACCATTCTTTGTTAATAGTTTCACCAACTATAGTAGGGGATACGTCGAGTCGAAATTTTGTATGGTATCCACGACGACCACCTGAACCAGTACGAGAGAAAATAAAGCCATAGTTTTCAATTTCTACTAGAATTTGTGAAAAACGCCTATACTCTACAGGGTGAATACCAGAAGGTACAAGTTCACTATAACGATCAAAAAGAACGGCAGTAGCATGCCATTCCTCATCAGTTCCATACGTACGTTTTGCCAAAGCAAGTAAAATTAGTTTAACATGTAAAGATGTTGTTTGTAGAAATAGTGCAATACGGTCTACTTGCAGTGATTTGGTAGCTTCATCAACATGTTTTTTCTTAATTACAGAATCATCTTTTCCTGCAAGTTCAGCACATATTCTTAACAAATCAACTGCTCTTCTTGCATCACCATGCTCCAAGGTACAAAGACGTGCAATGTACTCTAAAACATCATTAGACACACGACGATTCAATGCAAGTTGAGCCCTTGCCTTAATTATTTCTAAAATTTCACCTTTCCCATATGGTTTGAAAAATACCTCAGAATTACCAATTCGAGAACGTACCCTATCATCTAAATCATAATCAGATAATACATTATTAGAAATTGTTACAATACAGATTTGTTTTTTAAATCGTAATAGTTCACTTTGTATCTCAACTAGTTTGTAAATCAAATCAGATGGACTTCCACGAGTATCATGGAATATAGAATCAAACTCATCTAAAATTAATACAAACAAATCATTTGATTTAAAATATTTTTTTAATGCTTCTCGTAGTTGACGCATTACAACTGTAATACCTTGAGAATTTTTTACATGTTCATTTGAAATGTTAAGTAACATTAGTTGGGCTGCACCAAAAACAGTTTTTGTTTCACGTAAATTGACATAAAGTGGTTTTACAAAATCAAGATTTGCACACACATATTTTATGATGGCGGATTTTCCAGCCCCACTCCTACCATACACTGAAATCAACGATGGAACTTTGCCTTTTTTAAAACCATACAGATGAGTCATAAATTCTCTTGATTCAGATTCTCGACCTTTGAGACTTTTTGGTGGTTCAGTAGATAGAGTGTCAAGAGCTGATTTATCTGCAAATATTTCATTTTCTTTATCTAATTGATCTCCAAATTTTTTAATATCATCCAAGTCCATTTTAATAATTCTCCACTAGAAACACACGTAAATATATCTGTTATAATATATAAATATATTTTTTATCTGAATATTTTGTCAGAAAAATATAATTTAAAAAAAACTAAAAAATAATCAATAATTTGTATTAAATATCAAAAATAATAAAATAAAATAAATAAATTAGTAATTTAATGTAATATTTACAAAATAAGAAAAATAGTCATTTTAAATGAAATATGTGCAAAATAAGAAAGTTTTCAAAAAAGAAAATATTTTGATCTAAAAGGATCAAAAATGGTTAATCATTGAGTCGGATTTAAAGTCAAACAATAAACTACTTTTCATACACATGAAACCAAGAAACAGAGTCATCAAATTTTGTATTTTTATTTACTTTACCAATTCTTTGTAAAGGTCTAGACAAATGTCTATGAGCAGATATCTTTGGGAGGTATAGTTTCTTTTTAATTTTTCTTGGAATTTCAATCGTTACTTTTTGGGATTCTTTTTTCCCACAACGAATGCATTGAAATTCCTGATTCTTACCTTTAGATTTCATTTTTTTATTACATGAAATACATAATGGATTTATTTTTTTATGATCTTTTTCAAGAGAAATTATTTTAATATATTCTAAATTAATAATTCTTGGAAAATTTTTTGATGCTTTTCTTACTCCACCACCAATGCGAATCTTATCACCTATGATCAAATTTGAGGCAATGTTTAGCAATCCAGTAGGTTTGTAAACGGCACACCAAAATTCATGGTTTTCAGAATTAATTTTGAAAAAAACATGTCCACCTTTGATAATTTTTGGTAAAATGGAAACAATTCCTAAAATATATCCTGAAGCATAAGGTTTCATGTTTTTATGATTTAGAATATTTTGTAAATGATCACCAGTTCCTTGATTAGATTTGAATATCATATAACCATCTAACTTTTCATCACTTTGAATGATGTTAGTTGCATAAAGTAAAGAGTTTACATTTTCTCCTCTGATTCCATAAAAAACAGGATCAGGGCCATGTGGTGCAATTAAGATTTTTCCTTTTTTTGTATCAAAACTGTTAAACGTATTAGGAAATGTGTTTTCTTGCATTACTTTTACACTAGGTGTAGAAATTTTTCTTTTCTTTCCAAATTTTGATTTTTTTCTATAACTTAGTAATTCCAAGGTGTGATCTTTAAAATCATAACCAATTGCTGCAATTGCACCAACTAATCCTTGTCCATTTCCTTGATAAAAAAATTCAAGATTATTCTTTTTTGCAAATGTTTTAGCAGTTCCACGATTAATTAATTGCCATAAAGCTAAATTACTAAATTCAGTAAAAGATTTTGGAATAGAATCACTTTGAAAAAATACTAATCCTGGATTTGCACCATTAATCGTATCAGAGTATTTCGAGACAAGATTTTTAATTTTATTTTTTACTTTTGTTGGATTACTAGTCTTAATTTTAATAGATACAGCACCATTCCCACGAGTTTTCCAGGGGATATTAGGATTAAATCGGATTAGTTTAGGATAATCAAGAAATTCAGTTTTTTCTTTTTGAAGAAAATTAACTACTTTGTAGGCAAGAAAAGTAGTACACATTCCTTTAGGAGAATCAGTATCATCAAAACCAATATTGAGAATAGTATCATTTTCCATAATGATTCTAAATTATTGAGACATTTTTAGTTGTAGTGTTCAGTTGATTTAAATTAATTAAATTAAATTCGAATCTAAATTGATTGTAATAGATGAAGAAAGAATTTTCAAAGAAATTGAAAAAAATGATCCTGCATCTGTCTCATTAAATGGTCCTGATGGAATATTACCACAAGTTCAAGAAACAGCTATAAGAATTTCTGAGAAATTTCAAATTCCAACATACGTTTTAGCAGATACAACATGGGGTACATGTGACATGAATTCCATGGGATCAAAAGTTCTTGGAGCAGATATTCAGTTTAACATAGGACATACAATTAACACAGAAATGTATGAGAAAAATTTAATTTTAATTGATGCATATGACGATGTTGAATTTGATAGTGTAGCAAAGAAATGTACAGAAATGTTAAAGGGAAAAGTAATTTCATTAGTTACTGATAGTCAACACTTGCATCAAGTAGATAAAGTTGAAAAAATTTTTACAGAAAATGGAATTACAGTAAAAATTGGAAAAGGGAAAGGACAATTAAATGACGGTCAAGTGTTTGGTTGTGAATTTTATCCTGCATCAGAATTAAAAAAAGAAGTTGATGCCTATGTATTTTTAGGACAAAGTAATTTTCATGCATCAGGTATTGCATTATCCACAAATTTACCAACATACATTTTAGATCCATACTTCAATGAGGTAAGAGAGATTACAGAATTTGCTCAGAAATTGAAAAAAAAGGCAACATTAGCCATTTACAAAGCAGCTGAGGCAAAGTCATTTGGTGTGATTGTAGGATTAAAGGAAGGTCAGCTTTCCAAAGTATTTGCTTTAAGAATTAAAAAAGATTTAGAAAAAGAAGGAAAAAAAGTTCAGTTATTTGCATTAACTGATATTACTAATGATAGATTACGAAATCTTAAGGGAATTGACGCTTTTATTCAAGTTGCATGTCCAAGAATATCTACAGATAATCAATTTGATAAACCAGTTTTATCTACGCCTCAAGCAAACGCACTTCTAAAAATTTTAAGAAATGAATCAATTGATGAGTATTTTGAAATTCCACATTGGTTATAGAGAATAATCAATTTCTAAAATCTTTTTCAAAGTATTCTTTTAGAAATAATCAAATTTACAAATCAAGGATAATTGATTTTAATATATTATAAAATAGGTTTGATCAGAATTTTTCCAAAGAGACCTTTGCCTTTAAGCATTTTTGTGTGAGCATCTACTGCTTGTTCTAAAGAATATACTGAATCAATTACGGATTTTATTTTTCCCTGAGACATCCAGTAAAGACCTTGTTCTAATTCTGCCCTAGTTCCTTGAGTTGAGCCAAAAATATTGATTCCTTTAAAGAAAATATGACGTAAATCAGTTTTTGCATCATATCCAGTTGTTGCACCAGTTGTAACAATTGTCCCACCATAGTTTAGTAGAGTTAATTCCTTATTCCAATGAGTTCCACCAATATGCTCAAAAATCACATCAACACCAAGAGTATCTCCAAGAGGTTTTGGAATTTTTTTTGC
>JAANXA010000061.1 GCA_018263505.1 Candidatus Nitrosopumilus sp. | reverse complement strand
AAATGATGATTCCGCAGCACACACCTTTTCAGCAGGAACTCCTGAAGGAATGACTGGAGAGTTTGATACCTCAATGGTTATGGCAGGACAATCATACGAATGGACTGCAGACGTTGCAGGTGAAATCGATTACTTTTGCATGGTTCATCCATGGATGGTCGGCGTTCTAATAGTACAAGAAGTAGAAGCTGTTGAAGAAGAAGTACATGATGATATGTCTGAAGAGATGCATATGTCTGAAGAGATGGATATGTCTGAAGAGATGGATATGCCAGAAGGCGATGTATCTGCAACAGGAATGTTATCTGATGGTACTGTGATAAAATTATGGACTAGTGTTCCTATTTCAGGCGAGATGATGGAAATCACTATGCAGTTTGAAGGCAAAAAACACATCAATCATGATTTGTTAGTTACCCAAAACGGTGAAGAGGTTTTGCACGATGAAGGTGCACACCATATGAATGGTATTGGAACACATACTACTGCACCACTACATTCATCAGATCCTGTAGATATTACCATTACATTTCAAGGATATGGAATGAATGATGATAGAACTGGACCAATTGGTGAGCAAATAGAGTTTGCAAATGTAGTTCCTGAATTTGGAACTATAGCCATGATGATACTAGCTGTCGCAATTATTAGTATTGTAGCAGTAACTGCAAAATCTAGAGTTATTCCAAGATTTTAGGAATATCTTTTTTCTATTTTTTTTAAATATTTCATTCATGAGGCTGTGTAGAAACCATCAATTTCCACAACATGATTAATCAAATTCCATAAGCAGATCTAAAGATAAATTCCCAGCTCAGCATTCCATGAAATCATCAAGATACATCAAGATGATTCGTTCTATGATGCAAATTTTGAAAAGAGCAAGGATACTGCCATACCTACATTGTAAATCCAATCACATGTACACGTTGATTCGGTATGGTTTTTACACAGCTCTTTTTTCTATTTTTTTAAATATTTCATTCATGACATTTTTTGTAAAAATCATTCATTTCGAAGCTTGAACCAGTCATTTTAAATCCATAAAATGTTAATTTATGACATATTATGTTTAGGCCTGAACGAATTATTGAAAGAAAATCTTCGCTTTTCTCCATAATTGTTGCAGGAATTGTTGGTATATTGGCAATTCCAATAATTGTACCACACTTTCTACATACATTCCATCTTGCACACATTGTATTGCACATTGGTGGAATAACCCTTGCAGTATTCATCTCAACTCTGGCTTTTGTTGCATATGGAAAACTTAGAACAAAAAGACTGTTGTTAAGTGCAATAGCATTTGCTAACTTTGTTGTAGCCGAATTTGTATTACTAATTGATGCAACATGGCCTGGAGCATTTGATCTTGGTGAAATGCCTCTTTTGGAGGTAGGACATTTATTGACATTTGCAACATTAGGATTATTGGCATTAGGAGTGTTTAGAAATGACTGAAAGAAATTTACAAATTCAACAAATAATTGATCAAAATCCAGGCATCCAATTTCGTGAAATTATGCGTTCATCTGGTTTGAAAAATGGTGTTCTTAGTCACTATCTTGCAAAATTAGAAAAGATGGGAACTATCAAAGTTAATCGAGGTCCACGACAAGTTAGATTTTATCCTCCCCATATCACTGAAGAAGAATCTATAGTAATCAAAGCATTAAGAAAACAAACTCCTCGTGATTTACTGCTTGCATTAATTATGCAAGATAGATTGGATTTTTCACAATTAGTAAAACAAGTTAAAAAATCACCTTCTACAGTCTCTCTTTACTTGTCTCAATTAGTTGATGATGGATTGGTAGAAATTGAAATTATTTCAATGAAGAAAAAATATCATATTAAAGCAAGAAATTTGGTGGATAAACTAATTGAAGAATACAGACCTACTACAGTTGAAAAAGCATCATCTGGATACGAAGATATCTTCAATGCCCTTTAAACATAAAATAATTTCAATTCAAACTATTGTGGGATGCAGACTCTATGTCTACTAGTCCTTCACACCTTTTGAATTGTTGCATAAACATCAAAATAATTAATGGTTAATTTCAAGTTATAATCATGTTCAAAGTTTACTTGTCGGTATATTTGGTCATACTTTCAATTTTTGTGTTAACTGTATCTACTCCTTTAGCTAGTGCTGATGTGTGGGATAAACCAAAAGATATGTCTGAACCTGTTGATGTTTTTATTCCATCTCATGAGTATGTGGGATTTTTTGATTCAAATGGAATTTACACTGTAGTGGGCAATGTAAAAAATAATTTAGATTATCCCATTATTCCAATTGTAACAATTCCTGTATTGGATAGTTTTGAGACCTTTTCTAAAACCCTTCAACTGACTCCCATTGTCTCAGGAAATGAGATTCCTTTCAAAATACAATTTCCAGAAATTTCAGGTGATGACCCAATTCTTGAATCTGCAAAAATTTCATTTCAAAGAACCACCACTGATGCAATATCTATAGATGTGATTTATGATAAAACATTGATTGTACATGATGATGGTCATTTAACTGGAAGAATAATTAATTCTGGAACTCAGATAGTTTCTGATGTAGACATCCTTGCAGTAATTCATGGGTATGATGATGAGACATTAGACATGGGGAAAAGTACATTGTCAATTATTAATATGAAACCAGGAGAGATTAGAGATTTTTCAATGTATCCTGATCCTTCAGTTGCAGATAACGTGTGGTACTACAGCTGTTTTGCAATAGGCACTGATACAGTTGTGGTTTTGAATACTCAGAGGAATAATGAAACCTTTGATATTCGATATGATTCAGGAATTTTGATTTCATATCCTGAATTTGATAAATCAGGAAAGGAGATATCTTTTTGGTTAAACAAAGGTTGGCCGCTGCCAGAATATTTTATAAATTTTGAATTTCCTCGCTATTCTGATAATGAGTCATTTCAAGTGTATTTAGAAGATGCTCCAATTGAGTCTCTACAAAGTATGGATGAATGGGGGAATTGGCATGTCTCATTTTATCTACAAGACCAATCTGATGGAAATTTAGTCGTAAAGGGTTTTGATCCTAATGCACAAGCTCCTTCTGAGCAATTCATTCCAGAATGGATTAAACATGATGCCAATTTGTGGTCTCAAGGATTAATTTCCGATGAAGAGTTTCTTGAGGGAATTATTGCTATGATAAACTACAGAGCCATCGAAATTTCAATTAATTATTTAGATATCTCTAAGGAATCCATCCCTTCATGGATTCAAAATCATGCGGGATGGTATTCTCAAGGTTTGATATCTAATGAAGAATTTACCCGCTGTATGGAATTTTTAGTAAATAATGGTATTATTCCAATCACCTGATTTGAAAAATAAGAAAAATCAATATGAAGAAGGACTTGCTTTTCCTGTGATGTGTTTTACATCTTTATCTTTTGCAATCTCTTCTATTATTCCCATATTGATTTGTCCTGATTGTAGATTGTATTTTCAAAAAGAAATTTTAAAACAAATAACAAACAATCACCACATCAAAATAATTACAACAAGACAAGGTTTGTAGTGGAGAGATTTTTTGCTTGGCTCAAATGTGGATTCCACAGAACAAGAATCAGATATGAAAAGAATTGTGACAATTATCTGGGATTTGTATACTTGGCATCAATTGTAATGTATTGGAGAGTATTGGGATGAGTTGAGAGTATCCTTTCTTTCTATACAGACTTGCAATCCTTTTTTCAAATTCATCGTCTGTTAAATTTGCAAAATCGGTTTGAATACTATACCATAAACTCTTATCATTTTTATTGATTTTTATTTTCTTCAATTACGTCAACAAAATAAAAAAGAGTTGATAGTTAATTGTGGATAAAATGAAAAAGGGTTATCGGAGCCGTACTGGACTTTTAACCTCATCTTAAGATGAGACTGATAACCTTACAATATGTTCAACTTTCCATCTTTTAAATTTTTAATAGCGTAGTGAGCGGGATTTGAACCCACGAATCTGTCAGGACTCTTGCCCATAAGGCAAGCACCATACAGTGTTAGGTGATCACTACAAAGGTATGAAAAATTATGAAATTAATAAATGCCCTAGGTGAGTCCTGACAGAATCTTATGACCTAATTTGAAAAATAAGAAAAATCAATATGAAGAAGGACTTGCTTTTCCTGTGATGTGTTTTACATCTTTATCTTTTACAATCTCTTCTATTATTCCCATATTGATTTGTCCTGTTGCAATTAATCCATGATCTGTTGGCTGAATTGGTAATCCGTATCGAAACCTGACAATCTCTTGTTTTCTTTCAACATCTACTCCTTTATTGTACTCGATATCCAACTCCACTCTTGGAGACGCATCAGGGAGTTTTCTTTCCAAGTACATGATTTTTACAGCCAACTCTGGATCAACAGTTGCAATCGACTGATTAATTGTCGAAATGAGTTGATCATACTGTGCCTCTACTGACATGTATGAATTTTTTCCTCTAATGCATTTATCTAGTCTGTATACACTGCAATTAAATCGATTTCACTTTTTGTAAAACGTGTATAGTTTTAATTAATTTTTTTACGCAATTAAAATGCGGGCGTGTTGGTATTTTGGAAATCTGTGCCATTGCCAATATACTCGTTTAAAATTTAATTAATTGAAAATTAATTCTACCTGGAAATTACCATTTTCGTAATTTACATTTACGCCATTGATTTTACTCTGATAATAAAATGACTTTTTCCCCTCATCGGTAATTTTTACAGTTGTTTTAACTAGATTATGCTTTTCAAATTTGTGCAATCTGCGATAAATCATGCTTTGTATAATTCCTGTTTCTTCACTAATTTGTATGACTGATTTTGGTTCTTCTTGTATTGCTTCCATTATTTTTCTTGATTGTGGTTCAGTTATTATTTTGAGAATGTGTGCATCATCTACTTTAACATCTTGTATGCTCAATTTTCAAAATACTTTGATTTGTTTTTCATTAAAACATCATGTCTGCATTGCAATAATTTTTTAAAATCTGATCACTTTGTTTAACATCGATGTTTATCGTTGAATTTTAGTAATTTTGGAAAATTTTTCGGATAAATTATTTGATTATTTTTTAGAAATTTGTGAATTTCTCATATTATTTTGTTATGTTTTTTGAATTTTATATCGATTTTCATTAATCGTAAACGTCTCGGAGTATAAACCCCCAATAGAATAATAAGATTCATGGCACAAATGCCCGCATTAATCCCAAAAGAAGTTGAGATTCAGAGACTAAAGAAAATCTGGCTCATCATCATTGCTATGGGATCTACTGCAGCCTCAGTCGAAGTAGATAACTTCGTTGATGGTTCTTTACACC
>JAANXA010000060.1 GCA_018263505.1 Candidatus Nitrosopumilus sp. | reverse complement strand
GAGATGCGCTTTGGTTTGGTCAGAAAAAAACATACATCTTATCAGGAGATAAGATTATTACACATCTTGCAAAAATTCTAAAACCAAGATTAACTATATTTGCCTTAAACGAAGATGGATTGTATTCAGACTTGAAATCAAAAAAATTAATTTATGAATTGGAAAAAGAACAACCATTAATTTCTGAAAATAAGATGGATGTTACAGGAGGAATGACCAGAAAAGTTGAAGAAGCAACAAAAATTGCAAAAATGGGAATGAATGTATTTTTTGTTAACGGTAACAAGCCCGAGAGAATTGTAAAAGCGATTAAAAATAAGACATTTGAAGGTACATTGTTTAAGGGGAAAAGAAATGTCTGAAGAGTTTGTAATTTTAGTTGATGAAAATGACAATGTTATTGGGACTGAAGAGAAAGTAAAGTGTCATTTGCCAAATGGGAAATTACATAGAGCATTTACTGCACTATTATTTGATAAAAATGGGAGGTTAGTGTTAACAAGACGAGCAAAAGAAAAAATGTTATGGCCTGGAGATTGGGATGGAACATTTGCTAGCCATCCAAGAGAATCAGAAACTTTTGTATCTTCAGGAGAAAGAAGAATGCCAGAAGAATTAGGAATTGAAGGAAAATTAGATTATTTACATAAATTTGAATATCATGTTCCGTACAAAGATGTAGGTTCTGAAAATGAGATTTGTGGAACATTGATTGGAATAATCGATGAAACTACAAAATTGAAAGAGATAGAAGGTGAAATTGATGAAATAAAATGGATTTCTGCAGATGAATTAGTAATAGAAATTAGTAAAAATCCAAAAATTTATTGTCCTTGGATGTTAATTGCATTAAAATTACTAGAAAAATCAAATAAACCGATGCTTGATAGGCATGCAAATGTATTATCCACATGGATAAATGAAGAGATGGACAGAAAATTATTAGAAGCAATTAAAGTTCATCTACCAGAAGATAAATGGAGATTAGTAAATGAAAAAAACTAAGCAAATTGAAAAAAATGCAAAAATAGTCAACAAATATCTAAACTCAAAATTAAAAGGAAATCCTAAAAAACTCTATGATGCTGCAGGCCATTTAATTATTCACGGCGGTAAAAGATTAAGACCATACATGGTTATTCGAAGTTGCCAAATTGTGGGAGGAAAAAGTTCCAATGCAATGAGTGCTGCAAGTGCAGTTGAAATGGTCCACAATTTTAGTTTGGTTCATGATGACATAATGGATAATGATGAAATGCGTCACGGAGTTCCAACAGTTCATAAAAAATATGGGATGCCACTTGCAATTCTTGCAGGAGATGTGTTATTTTCAAAAGCATTTCAAATAATTTCAGATTCAAAGTTATCATCTAGTGCAACCACACAACTAGTTTCAAGATTAGCCAAAGCTTGTGTAGATATTTGTGAAGGTCAGTTACTAGATGTTAAAATGGCAGAAGGAAAAAAAATTCCGTCACAAACAGAATACATTACAATGATTGGGAAGAAAACTGCTGCATTATTTGATGTGTCTTGTGCAATGGGGGCAATCTGTGCTTCAAATAAAAATAATGATATTTTGAATCTTTCATCATTTGGGAGAAATTTAGGAATTGCATTTCAAATCACAGATGATTTGATTGGAGTGATGGGCGATCCTAAGATCACAAAAAAACCTGTAGGAAACGATTTACGAGAAGGTAAAAAATCATTACCTATTCTTATGGCAATTAAATTATCAAAAGGTAAAGAGAAGAAAGTTATTCTAAATGCATTTGGGAATTCGAAGGCAACAAAAAAAGATCTTAATGAAGCAGTAGATGTAATTAGATCATTAGGGATTGAAGAAAGTGTAAGAAAACAGGCACAAAAATATTCAGAAAAGGCAGAAAAATCACTTTCAAAGTATTCAGGTTCTGCAAAATCAGAATTAATTGCATTATTAGATTTCGTAGTAAAGAGAAGTGTATAATTTTCAAAGGTAGAATTGCATGAATGAGGAACTTAAGATAGAGATTAGAAAAATGGCTCTTCAAAATGCATTTGAGCATGAAGGAGAGACAAGAGATAAAATAATTTTAGGTAAAATTCTAGGAACAAAACCAGAATTTAGAACCAAAGTAAAAGAGATTTCAAAAGACATTTCAGAAATAGTTGCAAACGTTAATAGTTTATCAATTGATGAACAAGAAAAAGAGATCAAAGAGAAATTTCCAGAAATTTTAATTCCCAAAGAAAAGATAGAGCAAAGAGAAGGGTTACCAGAATTAAAAGATGTAATTCAAGGTAAAGTTGTAACGCGTTTTCCACCAGAACCAAATGGGTATCCACATATTGGTCATGCAAAAGCTGCTATCATAAATTCAGAATATGCCAAAATGTATGATGGAAAATTTATTCTAAGAATGGATGATACAAATCCAGAAGCAGAAAGAATGGAATATCATGCAGCTATCAAAGTAGGATTAGAATGGTTAGGAATCAAATTTGACAAAATAAAAAGTACATCTGATGATATGCAGATATTTTATGATAAAGGAATTGAATTAATAAATTCAGGTAAAGCATACATTTGTACTTGTAAGAGAGAAGATATCAGTAAAAATCGAAGAGAAAGAAAAGCATGTAAATGCAGTATGGGAGATATTGACAAAAATAATAAAAATTGGACAAAGATGCAAGAGAAATTCAAACCTGGAGATGCAATTGTACGATTTCGAGGAGATATGAAAGCAGATAATGCAGTAATGAGAGATCCAGTATTATTTAGAATCATAGAAGGGAAACACTACACATTAGGTGAAAGATACAGGATTTGGCCAAGTTATGATTTTGCAGTTGCAATTGAAGATAGTATTGATGGAGTTACACATGCATTTCGTTCAAAAGAATTTGAATTAAGAAAAGAGTTGATAGACACAATTCTTGATGCCTTAGGCATGAGAAAGCCTTACCAAGGATTTTTCTCAAGGCTAGAATTCAAAGGAATGCCAATTTCAAAAAGAATAATCAAACCCCTAATTGAAGAAGGTAAAGTTTCATGGTATGATGATCCAAGACTCCCAACTTTAGAAGCACTCAGACGTAGAGGAATAAAACCAGAAGCAATCAGAAAATTCATCATGTCATTAGGACTTACCAAAGCAAATACTCTTGCTCCGTTTGATGCATTGGAGGCATTTAATCGAAAATTTGTTGATGGGGATAGCAAAAGATTATTCATGGTAAAAGATGCAAAAAAAATAACTGTAAAAAATTTAACAATGTCATTTGTTGAAGTTTCAAATCATCCAGTTAATGAAATGGGGAAAAGAAGAATTGAAATTGATGAAAACTTTTACATTTCAGGAGATGATGTACAAAACATCCAAGAAGGTGAACAGATTAGACTTTTAGGATTAAGTAATGTGTTAATTACAAAAAAAGGGGAAGAGATTATTGGAGAATGTGTTAATGATGAAGAAAGTGCACAAATTCCTAAAATTCAATGGGTTTCTCAAAAAAATGCACATCAAATCAAATTGATTATTCCAAAAACCTTGTTTAATGGAGATGAATTTAATGAAAATAGTTTAGAAGAATTAGACGTTTATACAGAACCACATTACCTAGAATTAAAAGAAGGTGAAGAAGTTCAATTTGTTAGATTTGGGTATTGTAGAAAAGATTCACAAAATCAAGCAATTTTTACACACAAGTGATTAAAAATGAAAATTGCACGATTTACACATGAAGGTAGTGAAACATATGGTTTTATCAAAGGCGATAAAATTGCTACAAAAGATGAAATTACTTATCTAACAGGTGTTCCAATTCCACAAAACATCAAAGATTTTTTGTTTGATGGATGGTATGATGAAATTAAAAATAAAATTGGAGATTTATCATATAATGAAAATATTTCAAAATACAAATTATTGGCTCCAATTCCAAATCCAAACAAAATAATTTGTTTAGCTTTCAACTACATTGATCATGCTAAAGAACAGGGACTACAGGCTCCAGATGATCCAGCACTAGTTATCAAACCCAGAACAACACTTAACAGTACAAATTCAGATATTATTTGTCCAGATTTTGTTACTCAGTTAGATTATGAAGTAGAATTAGCAGTAATTATTGGAAAAAATTGTAAAAATGTGAGTATTTCTGAGGCACCAGATGCAATTTTTGGGTTTATGATTTTCAATGATGTTTCAGCAAGAGATATTCAATCAAAAGATAAACAATTTACAAGAGGAAAAGGTTTTGATTCATTTGCACCATGTGGACCATGGATTACAACAAAGGACGAAATAGAAAATGTTCAAAATTTAAAAATGACAACAAAAATCAATGGAGAATTAAGACAAAACTCATCAACAAGCAATATGTTTATCAAAATCCCACAAATTATTTCAAAAATTTCCAAAGTTATGACTTTAGAGAAAGGAGACATAATTTCTACAGGAACACCGGCAGGAGTTATGTTAAACAAACCAAATGCAGTATTTTTAAAAGAGGGAGATAAAATAGAAATGGAAATTGAAGGGCTCGGAATTTTAAACAATACAATCAGAGTTGTTAAATCAGATTAATCTAAAAATTTCTTCATTAAATAAAATGAAATTTTATATTCTAATGAATCAAAATTAAATATTTTTTCTTTGGATAAAATTTGAATACGCTTGTAATTTTTCTCCATTGCATAATTTTGTAGAAAAGAAAGTATTTGAAATGTGGAATCAGATGAGCCAGAAAATAAAGTAACAATTAGAGTATTATCAAAATGTTCAGAATCAGTAAGAATTGCAGTAGAAATATCACCATCTACATCAGATTGAATAATTCTATTTTCATCACAAAGAGACAACGATGTTTTCTCATTAAGGGGGATCCATCTCCAAGATTTTACAAAGGACGAAAACTTTTGAAAATCTAATGATTTTTCAAAAGTAACAACATAATTCGAATTAAAATTTGGTAATAAAGAGTAAAAATTCCATGTTTGGTATAGTTCATAACTTAAGGATTTTGCCATGTTAATAGATGCCAAATTTTTTGTATCAATTAACATATACGAAAATAAAGCATGGTTTTTACGTCCAATTTCCTCACAATACTCCACTAAAGATGTTGCAATTTTTTGTTTACGAAAAGTAGAATCAACTCGTATACCTTCAATCCAAATTTGATTCTCTGAGAGATGTACATGACAAATTCCCATAGGAATTTTTTTTTCAAAAAGAAGTAAATTCCCCTCATATAACCAATAATCCCAGACATCAGAAATATAATCACCCCATGAAAAAGTATAGATCGGAAGAGAACACG
>JAANXA010000006.1 GCA_018263505.1 Candidatus Nitrosopumilus sp. | reverse complement strand
ATCTGAAGCATACTTGGACAACTATGAATTCCTAGAAGGACCATTAGCAAAAGTCAATCCTGCATTAATGAAAACTATTGAAGATAACATGAGAGAAGAACTTAGAAATATGATACAATCAGGTGCATCATTCAATGAAGTAAATACTCAAATCTTATTCTTGATTGCAGACCTTGAAACTGCACAAGATGCAGTTACATCTGTACCAACTGCAGCAGCAGAATCTGTACCAACCCAAACTGCAACATCTCTAGAATCCTCTGAAGAAGGTGGCGGTTGTTTAATTGCAACAGCAACATATGGTTCTGAACTAGCACCACAAGTCCAAATGCTTAGAGAAATTAGAGATAATCAATTAATGAATACAGAATCAGGATCTGCATTTATGACCACATTCAACGAAGCATACTATTCATTCTCACCATACATTGCAGATATGGAACGTGAAAGTCCAATGTTTAAAGAAATTGTAAAAACTGGATTGACTCCAATGATTTCTACTTTATCAATTATGGAAAGTGCTGAAACTGAATCAGAAGTTTTAGGACTTGGATTATCAGTAATTGCATTGAATATTGGAATGTATGTTGGAGTTCCAGCCACTATAATTGTAGCAATTAGAAAACAATTCTAAAAAACTATAAAATAATTCAATGAAAAGTTTCTCAAATTGTGTTTTACTTTTAATACTTTCAAAGAATTTTTGAATTTATTAAAATAAATGAAACTTTACCAAAAATAATTAAAATTGATGATCCTGGCTTATTTTTTGCTAGTACTGCCATAGAAGTATCACTTGGGTGCATTTGATTATGCCATTCTCCCTCACACTGGATGTGCATTGGTCTTGAGCGATTAATTATGGTTTTAACTGATTTTGAAAATATCCAAGATACGATATTTTATTCACGAGATGTTGACCGCATTACACCATAGAATTGCAACATTGATCTGTTGACAAAATTTACTTAAAGATATATGTGAAATTTAAAAACAATTTCATAATATTGTTCTGATGTCTTATTCTACAATTATAGAATTATAATGCATTAATACCCCTTGATATGTTACAAAATAAAATGTCAAAAAAAAATAGTTTGATTAGAATATTTTTTGGAATTCTCATGTTTGCATCAATTGCACCCAATGTTGAGGTATTAGCTGAAACAACAAACATGGATACTGTAGTACTAAGTACTACAGAAATTTTATTTGTATCATTAGATGTAGTTGATGATAGTGTTAAGAATGGAAATTTTGAACAAGCCAAACAATTGACAAAAGAAAACTCAGAATTTTTCTCATTACAAGTATTGACTTTGCGAGAATCAAATTCTGAAATAACTGATGAAATCCATATTTTACTATTAGACATGCATAATGAAATTAAACCTGGAAATGAAAATTTAGTATCAGATAATATTGCCACAATTAAAAATTTGTTAAAACAATACAAAATTAATTCCCCAGATTATGGAATGGCTAACGCCATGATTTTGACAACTGTTGACGAACAATATCAAATTGCAAACAAAGAAGGTGATGAATATAGGTATGAAGTTTCAGAAAAATTGTTAGACCGAGTTATTGTATTGTTTGAAAAAACCGATTTTGATGAACGACTAACATTGGAAATCTCTGATTTTTTAGTTGATTTAAAAAACCATATACAAAATAGAGAAGAATTTACTAGTGTGGGGATGTTAATTACTGCAATTAATAGAGACTTTACAGGTATTGAAGCAGTTCCTTATGAAAAAGAAAAATTATATGAAACCATAAGAGCACTTTACAAAGAATTACTAGTTGCAATAGATAACGGTGATTATGCTCAAGCTGAAGAATTAGGAATTGAAGCATATCTTGAAAATTTTGAATACCTAGAACCTGATATTGAAAAAGTTGATGCAGAACATCTCTACGCATTAGAAATTGACATGAGAGAAGAACTTAGAAAAATGATAAAGTTCAAAGAAAGTCCTGCTGCAATTAGAGCATTCTTAGAAGAATCCATCTTACCTGATTTGGATTATGCCCAAGATCTAGTAACTAAAGCAGATAAATCACTTTTACAAAGTAAAATGGATAGAGAACTAAAAGAAATGGGTGATGCAACTGATACCCAAAAGTCAGGAGTTAGAGGGGAAATTGATTTTATTAGAGAAACACTACAACTTGTGTTAGTTCAATATCAAGACGAACAATATACAGAAGCATATAATTCAGCAAGAACTGCATATCTTGATAGTTATGAATTTGTAGAAATTCCCTTGAGAGCAATTGATCCGGATTTCACATTAGAAGTAGAATTTCAATTTGCAGAACTTAGAAGTTTAATTAAACAACAAGCAGATTTTGAAGAAATTAAAGAAGTTACAATTAAAATTAAAAGAAATTTAGATGAATCTGAAAGACTAGTTAGTGGAACTGGTACTCTTGCACCTGCAATTGCATTTACTTCATCATTTGCGATTATCTTTAGAGAAGGTTTGGAATCAGTATTAATTTTAGGTGCAATTATTACATATCTTGAAGCATCACGAAATACAAAATATAAAAAATATCTATACTATGGAGTAGTTGCAGCAATTGGTGCAACAGGTATTACTTGGGTAATTGCATCATACATAATTGAAATATCTGGTGCTAATCGTGAATTAATAGAAGCTATTGCTGCATTATCTGCAACTGCACTTTTGTTTTACGTAAGTTTCTGGGTTCTGAATAAAATTGAACATAAAAAATGGATGGAATTTGTCAAGGCAAAAGTTTGGCAAGCCACAACTACTGGTAGTGTGATGGTATTTGTTGGATTAGCATTCTTTACAGTATATAGAGAAGGATTTGAAACTGTTTTATTCTATCAAGCAATGTCTTCGTTTGCAAAATATATGGAAGTATATGTCATATTGGGATTCGTTGTTGGTATGGGTTCTTTGTTATTGTTATTTTATGTAATGAGAAAACTTGGAAAACGATTGCCACTACGTGCATTATTTGGACTCACAATGGGTGTAGGTGCATATTTGTCAATTGCATTTTTGGGTAATGCAATAAGAGAACTACAAGTTATAGAAATTATGCCATATACTGGAATGATTGGAATCATTCCTAGATTGGATATCAATCTAGCTGCGATGACAGGAATCTATCCAACTTTAGAAACTGTAGTTGGTCAGATAATTCTTCTTGGAATCTATCTTGTCGCTGCATCTTATGTTTTGGTTTTAAGACCAAAACGCGAGAATAAAATAGCTGAGATGAGAAAATCAAGGAAAGTTAATGAATGAAAAAAATAGAGTTCGTGTAGGCATAGATGTCGGTGGAACTTTCACAAAAGCTGTTGCATTAGATCTTAAATCTGGTGATATTTTGGGAAAATCTACAGTTCTTACCACACATACATCTGAAAAAGGTGTTTCAGAAGGAATCATTACAGTATTGGGAAATATCATGGATTCATCTAAAATTACATTTGATTCCGTAGAATTAATTTCACATAGTACGACTCAGGCAATTAATGCATTATTAGAAAGCGACACATTCAAAGTTGGAATTATTGCAATGGGGGTTGGACCAACAAAAAAAGATGTTGTAAAACGTACCGATTTATCTGATCCAAAAATCAATTCCAAGAAAGATCTTAAAACATCACATCATTTCTTAGACACCTCTGAATTAATTTCTGAGAAGCAAGTAAAACAAGTAGTTCAAGAATTAAAAAATGATGGAGCCAAAGTAATTGTTGCTACAGAAGCATTTGGTGTAGATGATCCTTCAAATGAAATATTTGTAATGAATATGGCATCAAAGTTAGAATTACCTTCAACTGCATCTCATGAAATTTCTGGAATTTATGGATTAGAAATTAGAACTCTTACTGCAGCAGTTAATGCAAGTGTATTACCTAAGACAGTTCAAGTTGCAAATTATGTTGAAAATGCAATTACTGATTTTGGTGTAAAGGCACCATTGATGATCATGAAAGGAGATGGAGGAGTTACAAACATGAAAACATTTAGAACAAAACCTATCCTAACAATTCTTTCTGGACCTGCTGCTAGTGTTGCAGGTGGACTATTGCATCAAAGAGTTACAAATGGAATCTTCGTTGAGGTAGGTGGAACCAGTACTAACATTAGTATTATAAAAAACGGAAAACCTGAAATTCGATATGTTACGATAAATGAGCATCCAACTTGTATTCGTTCTATGGATGTCAGGATTTTAGGTGTTGCAGGAGGTAGTATGTGTCAACTCAAAAATAATAAGATAGACAAAGTTGGTCCGCGTAGTGCCCATATTGCAGGTCTGAAATATTCCTGCTATGCTGAACCTGAAGAACTAAAAGGTGGAAAAATAATTTTTGTAAAGCCTAAAGAAAATGATGATGAATATGTGGCAATTGAAAATAATGGAAAAACATTTGCAATTACCAATACCTGTGCTGCAAATGCAATTGATTCAATTGACCAAGGTGATTACGCATATGCCAATCAAGAATCCGCAAAAATTGCGTTAACCATATTAGGTGAACATTTAGGAATGTCTTTTTTTGAGGCTGCAAACTCCATTATTCAAACCGCATCATTGACAATAATTAAAACAGTAAGTAAAATTCTAAAAGAATTCAAACTATCTCCACAATCCACGCAAATAATTGGTGCAGGAGGTGGTGCTTCTGTATTAGTTCCATTTGTTTCAAAACAAATGGGAATAAAATATGCAAAATGTGATAATGCTGAAGTAATTTCTTCAATAGGTGTTGCATCATCAATGTTGCAAGAAGAAACTGAAGTTAGTATGATTGAACCAACACCTGAAAAAATATCTCAAGAATGTAAAAAAATTCATAACGTACTTACAGAAAGAGGCGCAACACCTGAATCCATATTAATAAATACTGAATATTTATCTGACAAAGCAATTCTTAGAATTTCTGCTACTGGAAATGTTGAACTAGATAGTGTAACTACATCAAAATCTGTTTTTTCACAAGAAGAATCAAAAATGAGATGCGCTGAAATTTTAAAAGTGAATGAATCATTAATTGATTTGATTCATGAAACTGAACATTACTTTGTTTTTGCAGGAAATATAATTAAAAAGAAACTATTTACAAAGAAAAAGATTACCCCCATAGTGATTTTAGATAAATTTGGAAGAATGAAACTCTCAGTAAAAAATGGAAAAATTTTTTCTGGAGAGGAACAAGAAACCAAAGAAAATGTGCAACAATTTTTAGAATCAAGACATAATGATATTGCTCCACAAGTTTATCTGTTAACTGATTTGAAATTAATTGATTATTCCAGTTTAACTTCAAACTCTAGTATCATTGATGCAATAAAACAAGAATTTGAGGAATCTAAAAAAATTGCAGTTATTGTCGAATTGTGATATCTTTTGTGATATTATTTATGAAAAATATATTGATTTGATTTTATAATTTCTTTTTTAATCGTGATTAACCATTTACATCTATTACGTATAGTTACTTTTGTAACCATTGAAATTGTAAATAATTTCCCCTGAGATATCTTAATTTCTTCATGACTAGATGCAAGATTAATTGCGGCAGTAACAATATCTGTAGACCTACTTTTAAGATTATTTTTTTATTCCTAGTTTTCATACAATGTAATTGTATTTTTTTACTTTTGATAAACCAATTTTTTTTAATATTTCAATTTTTTTTAACATCAATTCTTTGTTAAATTCTATTACACCGTTTCAATTTGTATTATCAAAAAAGAAAATCATTGGAATTGTATGGTATTCCAAACCATGCCAATAACAATACATTCATGTTTGATCAGAATGAATTATTTCTTGATTCCAATATTCCAATGATTTCTTGTCTGTGCAGACTTGTAAAGGTCAGGTAGATTAGTATGCCAGACAATCTCTGTTTTTTTATAAATTAATTATACTTAGATGAAATTTTCTTATTATATTTTTAAAATTTAAAATCATTTTTTATAATCTGTTCTTATTTTATGAATTTGAAATATCATTATACAATCATCCTAATTTTTAATTAGAAAAATAATATTCATTTTACCATGAGTCAACAAGAAACTAATCCTTGGGTAATCATAACTGTAATCAAAGAGAATGTAAATCCTAATGACTTGCAAAGTCTCACACCACAAATTCAATCACTAGTTGATGAATGGCAATCACAAGGCAAATTGATGTGGTCAGGCGCATTTGGTGATAATGTAACTGGAATGGCAGTCTTTGAAGCAACAAAACAAGAAGCTGATGAATTTTTCAAAAAATACGATTCAGTCTGCTCTGGATTACTAGAATACTCCATGTATTCATGGGATGCCATGCCTCTTCTCTCGGTACTATCACAAAAGTGATTTGTACAATACCTCTTTTTTATCATGAATTGCAAACTTTGTAGAATATGTGGATGTGAAATAGAAGAATTTCAAACATGTATTTCATGCAAATTGAAGATCTCTACAATTTGTAATTGTTGTAAAAATGTTCACCAAATTCAAACTCATATTCATGGAGAAAATTATGTCTTGTAGAAACAATTGTATTGAACACAAAGCAATTAGACCGTCAAATCAAAGCAGATATGGCACAGGTCAGAAAAGATGTCAAGTTTGTGACATTTTTATGCATTGGAATGGTTTGTTTTGTCCATGCTGTGGAATGCGATTAAGAATGAAACCAAGGAATAAAAAATACAAGGCTAAATTGATAGAAAAAAAGATGAGAGATTAAACCACACTTACTATTCATACAACTTTCTTCTAAAATCATTGGCATGTAAAAATAACATACCTTGAATTTCATCTAAATCTTCTTTGGTGGGCGTTTTATGATAATGAATAAAATATTGATTCAAACAAAAATCATCTGCTTTGCCTAAATGCCACCCATATAGAAAATCATCTTCATTTTTACATTTCCATATGTTTGATAATTTTGAATTTTTATCTTGAATAATCCTACTCAAAGTTTTCTCAAGCTCATTTTGTAACAATTGACGAAATTTCACATCTAATGCCATTTGATAAGTTTCTATGATACTTGTTTATGATTTATTTCATAATTCTATATTTTTGTAATTTGAATTGAATTAATGTAGAAACATCATTGATGTAAAAACCCACCAATGATGTTCCATACATAATGAAGACTATTGTAAACAATAGCAAATTTATAAAATTATTCTTACTTTTAATTTGAGATATAATTTTAAAATTTTATTCTAGTGTATAATTCTAAAATCTTAGAACAAGTATGTACAATCATCTAATCATATAAAAACAGAAACCAAAAAAAAACCTTAATGAGTAACACACTCACTCTTAATGCAAAGAGCAGCTTTATGCTACTTTTACTTGTAATTGGAGTTGGACTTGGTGGCGTTATGCCTCAGTCTTTTGCAGATCACTCAGAAGTAACAATCGTACCAGCACAAGGTTCAGGAGCCCCTGGATGTGAAGAGGTAGAATACGGATGTTTCGTTCCAGGAGTCGCAACAGTTGACCTTGGTGGAAAAGTAATTTTCTTAAATGATGATTCCGCAGCACACACCTTTTCAGCAGGAACAGCAGCTGATGGACCAACTGGTGAATTTGATACCTCAATGGTTATGGCAGGACAATCATACGAATGGGTTGCAGACGTTGCAGGTGAAATTGATTACTTTTGCATGGTTCATCCATGGATGGTCGGCGTTCTAATAGTACAAGAAGCAGGAGCTGAAGAAGTAGTTGAAGAAGTTCATGAAGAAGTAGTTGAAGAATTAATTGTATTGATCAGTGATTCAGCTGTAAAAGGTGGAACACAAATTGATCTTGAATTCAGTGAACTACACGTAAACTATGAAATCACAGCAACACAAGATGGTGAAGTAGTCTTACAAGAAACTGCACATGCAATGGAAAGTACAGCATCACATATGATAGATGCAGTAGGTTCTGATGAAAATCCAATTGATGTGGATATAGTTTCTTTAGGAATTGGTGCACCAGGTGCTGAAGCAGATTGGACAGGACCAACAGGTTCAGTAGCAACTGCTAAAGTTGTCCCAGAATTTGGAACAATTGCAATGATGATACTAGCTGTCGCAATTATTAGTATTGTAGCAGTAACTGCAAAATCTAGAGTTATTCCAAGATTTTAGGAATATCTTTTTTCTATTTTCTTTTTATCAATGAAATTATTGCCAAGATAATAGCTGCTGCAGCAATTGATAATGCAAAAATTGCAAAGTCATATGATGCTCCACCATCAGATGTAACTTCAGTTTCTCCAGATTTTAGTTTTGAAACATCTTGTTGTAAAGATGAAATTGCATTTTTTAATGCAACAATATCTGCAGTTCCCTCACTACTTGAAGGTGGAAAATCAAGTACTGCAGATGGTTCTACATCTTCAACTGGAATTTTAATATCAACTGGAGTTCCACGAATATCACCTTTCAATTCAATCATGTATGTTCCAGTTTTAGTTGGAATGATTGATGAAAAATAATATCCAGGTTTTGGATCAGAATTGATGTCAAGTTTTTTTGAAGCTCCACCAAAATGAATAATTGCATCAGTTCCTTTGAACACACTAGTAATACCTTTGAAAGAGCCTTCAGTCTCTCCACGTTCAATAATTTTTAGAACCACATCATTACGAATTCCAACAACTGGTGGTTCTATTGCCCAACCTGCTTCTATTTCATATTGCTCCACTTGTGCAGTTGTATGTGCAAAAGATGGTGCAATCATTCCAATTGAGAATAATAAACCAATAATACCAAAAATTGCTATCTTCACTGAAATCATTTCATTACAACATGTTATTATCTTTACGTGGATTGGTACAAATACAAAACAAATGAAAATTGTTTAAATTGTCAATCATGACCTGAAAGTTAAATGCAAAAATTTCTGATTTTATTATTAGTAATATCATTTATTTCAATTCCAGTTGCATCAGCACATCCATTCACAGAAGAAACAATTCCAAACTTAACAACAAATGCACCAGTTGGAACCACAGAAGTGATTGTAATTTTTTCAGAGCCAGTTGACATAAATTTCAGTGAACTCAAAGTGTTTGATTCCAATGGAGATCAAATAGATAACAAAGATACAAGATATTTTGAAAATGAATTATCTCTCATTATAACTACATCACCATTAGAAGATGGAGTTTTTACAGTTTCAACCAAAGTTTTATCAAAAGTTGATGGACATTTAGTTCCAGATGCATTTTTGTTTGCAGTGGGTGACGTAATTGTTGATTCATCATTACTTGGAAAAGAAAAACTATCAGAATTGATATTTTTACCAGAAGCTGGTGCTAGATTTCCAGGATTAGTTGGGCAAACAATTGTATTAGGTGCAGTAATTGCATCACTTTTCATCTGGGGAACTCAAAATAAACAATCAATCAAAGAAGAATTAGAAAAAGTAGAAAAACACTACCACGGAAAATTTATGTCAATTACAGGAATTGGATTAGGGTTAGTTTTTCTTTCAGATATTTTGATGATCGTAGTACAAACTATAAGATTAGAAGTATCACCATTACTTATAATCCAAACAGACTTTGGAAATATTTGGTTGGTAAGAATGATTGTTACAATAATTTTGTTAGGTTTTTGGTTTGGATTAGATAGAAAAAAAATTCTTTCAAAGAAGAATCAAATTCCAATGCTCATAGTATCATTAGTATTAATTGCAACTACAAGTCTAATTGGACATGGTGCTGCTAGTGGTGAGACACTAGCTGTTATTTTAGATTACATACATAATTTAGTTTCAGCAATATGGATTGGTGGAATATTTTATTTTGTTTTTGCATTATTGCCAACATTTTCACAACTCAAAGAATCTAGTAAAGAAAAAATGAGTTTGGTAATGATTCCAAGATTTTCAATTGCATTTATTGTTGCAATTGGAATAGTTATCATTACAGGACCAATTCTGATGTGGTTCTTAGAAAGTGATGTAGGATTA
Source organism: Candidatus Nitrosopumilus sp. (assembly GCA_018263505.1). Taxonomy (GTDB): domain Archaea; phylum Thermoproteota; class Nitrososphaeria; order Nitrososphaerales; family Nitrosopumilaceae; genus Nitrosopumilus. The sequence goes on along the minus strand of JAANXA010000006.1, from coordinate 5,042 downwards.
ATCACCGAATCAGTATACGGTCAATTAATTATTATCAAAATTTTAATTGCATCTTTAATGGTTGGATTGGGAGGATTTTTCCAGTTTAAAATTCAAAAAAATGCTGAAAAGAATTTCAAATCAGGAAAAATTTCAGTTCATAAAAAGATGAAAAAAACACTCAAAGTAGATGTAATATTAGGAATTATTCTACTTGGAGTAGTTGCATTACTTACCAATGGAACATTGCCTGCAGGTGAAATTCAAAAAATAGATGCACAAGAGATTGTGTATGATTTTAAGACAATTGAATTTTCAGAAAATACTAAATTTGACGTTAACATTTCACCATTTTCAAGTGGAGTAAATACAATTGTTGTTAAAACTAGTGATTTTAATGGAATCCCATTACAAGATTCAAATCAACTTAAAGTAAAAATTTCAAACCCAATAAAAAATATTTCTCCAATTGAAATTCCAATGGAACTCATTAAACAAAGCGAAGATAGACCTACAGAGTTTCAAGGGGAATTAACATTTGGATTTTCAGGTGAATGGTTAATTGAGATTGAAGCTCAAAGAACAGAAAATGCAAATGAATCAAAAATATTGAATTTATTAGTAAAGCCAAGACTAAAAGATCTTCAAACTCAAATTGTAGAATACGACTTTCCAAAAGATGCAAAACCATTATTCCCGATTTATGATGGAGAAAATTCTATTTGGATTAGTGATGCATCAGCTCCTAGATTATGGGAATTTTCATTAGAAACACAAGAATTTACAGATTATACATTTGATGGATTAACTACAACATTTCTTACTCAAGATAATACAGGAAAGATATGGTTTACAGATTCTGCAAGAAATCAGATTGGATTCATAGATATTAAAACAAAAGAAATTTCAACAAAAACTATTCCAAAATTAGCTCCATTAATTTCAGAAAACACACCATTATTTATCAAAGCAGACTTTGATGGAAATATTTGGATTGCAATAATTAACAAAGACAAGATCATCAAATATGATCAAAATGATGGATTTGAAGAAATAGTCATTCCAGGTAAAGATAATTTACCATTTGCATTAGCGCTTGATGCAGATGGAAAGATATGGTTTACAAGTACAGGTACGGGTAAAATTGGTTACATTGATCCTAAAGATAACAAAGTGATTCAATTTTCTGCTAATCCTCCACTTCAAGGTCCAGAAGCATTACTCTTTGATAAAGATGGGAATATTTGGATTGCAGAACATACAGGATTAGCAATAACAAAATTTAATCCAGTTTTAGAAACATTTGAGAGAATTTCTGTGCCTAATGAAGATGCGTTACCATTTGGAATGACATTTGATAGATATCAAAATATTTGGTTTGCAGAACATACAGTAGATTCCATTGGAGTATATGATCCAGATAATAATAATTTGATTGAAATTCCAGTTCCAACTGAAACATCATTTGTACAATTTATGACATCAGATGATAAAAATAATGTATGGTTTGTAGAACAACAATCAAACAAACTTGCAACTATTAAACTCTCAGAAATTCCAGTAACTATTTCACAAACAGAATCAAAAAATAATTTTGAATTAAAATACACAGAAATTGCATCACCATTAATGGCATTAGGAATTATTGCAACATCATTGTTTTTTGTGAAAAGTATTCATGACAAAAGAAAATTGAATGACTTAATTAGTTCTTAGATAATAATCCTGCAGATTTTATTCCCATAGTTCCAGCAAGTAGTCCAATAGAAATTAAAACAATTGTTCCTGCAGGGGTTATATCAAAAATATAAGAAATTATTATTCCTATTACAACTGAGGATATTGATAAACTCATTGAGATGATTGCAGTTTGTTTAAAACCTCTACCATACATTATTGCAGTTACATTAGGAATTACAAATAATGCAGAAATCAAAAGTACCCCAACTAATTGAATAGAGGTGACTACAGTAATTCCTGCCATAAAAATTATCAAATAATTTATTTTTTCTACAGGGATTCCACTGACTTTAGCTTGTTCTTCATTAAATGTTGAATACAAAAGTTGTCTATACATTAGTAAAATTACAATCAAAATGGCTCCAGTTAAGGCTAAAATCAAGACTGTATCATTTACACTAACAAGCAAAATACTACCAAACAGAAAACTAAAGATATCAATTGAGAATCCTCCTGAAAGACTAATTATTACAAGCCCAACAGCTATGCCTGAAGACAATAGTACTGCAATTGAAGCGTCACCAGATATGTTGTATCTATCTTTAATTTTTGTAATTATTAATGCACTAATTATGGAAACACCATATGCAGTCCATAATGGATAGACTCCAGCTAATAGACCCAATGCAATACCACCAAATGAAGAATGTGCAATTGCATCACCAAATAATGAATAGCGTCTTAAAACTAAAAACAATCCAACAACAGAACACAAGATTGCAATAGCAATTCCAGAAATTAGTGCTCTATGCATAAAGCTATAAGAAAGAATTTCTAGCGACATGGTTAATGATGATGCATGTGTTCCTGCATTGATGCTTCAGAATATTGTTTAACAAGTTTATCATCAGAAAAGAATTTTTCAGATTCTCCATGAAAAAATAATGTTCTATTAAGACATGCCACATGATTTGCTAATTGGTTAACTGCATCTAGATCGTGTGAAGACCAAATAATGGTGATTTTTTGTTTAGAATTTAATTCACGTAAAATACTATAAAAAAGATCAATACTTTGTTGATCAATTCCAGTAACCGGTTCATCAAGAATTAAAATTTTTGGATTTGTTACCAATGCTTTTGCAATAAAGACACGTTGTTGTTGTCCTCCAGAAAGTTCACCAATTCGTCTTTCACTTAATTCATGAATCCATAATTGTTGTAAAATATCATCAATTTTTTCTTCATTTGATTCATCTTTTAGTCCCATTCGTACAACATCATTTACTGTTACTGGGAAATTTTTCTCAAAGATGGGTTTTTGTGGTACATATCCAATTTCTTTAAGATAATCTTTTGATTTTCTAATATCTTTATCAAAGAATTTGATTATTCCATCATATTTGGTATTAAGATTTAACATACAATCAAAAAGAGTAGATTTTCCAGCGCCATTAGGTCCAATTATGCCTAGAAAGTCACCTTCTTTGACTACAAAACTTACATCGTCTAATGCTTTTACATCAGGATATTTGACTATGAGATTTGATATTTCTACAATATTCAACATAATGCTTCCTTTAGGTTTTCAAGATTTTGAGTCATTTTAGAAACATAATTTTGATTTGAGACAGTTTCTAAAGGAGATAAAATAAGAACTTTGCCACCAATTTCATCTGCAATAACTTGAGATGTTTTAGTAGATGTACTTTCTTCTGCAAAAATTACTTTAATGTCTAATTTTTTTGCAAGAGAAATAATATTTTCTAATGTTTGTGGAGTTACTTCACCGTGTGTATTAATTGAAGAAATTATTGTATGTTGAGTTAAACCATATTCATCAGCAAAATATGAAAATGCATCATGAAAAGTAATAAAATCAGTTCTGCATTCAGATAAATCAGTTCTAATTTTTGAATCAAGTAAATCTAATTCTTTAATGTATATTTCAGCATTAGTTTGATAATAATTTTTGTTTGTAGGATCAGAATTAGATAAAGCATTTGCAATATTTTTAACTTGCAATTGTGCATATACAGGATTTAGCCAGACATGTGGATCTTGGTCTCCATGTTTATGTTTTGAATGTTCATCTTCTTTTGTATGGTTTTCATGTACATCACCAGAAACCAAATGGTGAATTTCTTCTAATCCATCTGCACCTTCAATATGTTTATTTTTAATTTCATGTAACAAATTTTCAATATCTTTAATTTCATTTGAATCATGATTATGTTCATCACTTTCATGTTCATGTAGAATTTTTTCAATTGCTTCAATTGATTGTGATTGAGTCATATGTCCTTCTTCAAATTCTTCTATCACATGTGCGATTTCTATGTAAAATTCTTCAGTGTGTTCATCTTCTTTTGAATGAGCATCATGTTTTTCAGCATCTAAAATTAAAATCCCATTACTTGTATCGACAATAATTGCACGGTAATCAATTGTGTCTAATGAACCAAACCAATGTTCATAGCCCATACCATTGATAATTATCATATCAGCTTTTTGCAATCGTTCTGTATCTCTAATGGTAGGTTCCCAATCATGAGGATCAGCACCCATTGGCACTAACAGAGTAACATCAATCATTTCTTTTCCTATATTTTGTGAAAATTCATTAAGAAAATTAGCAGAAGTAACAACTTGTAATTTTGAATGTTCAACTGTATAAGTCTCGGAATTAAAATTGGGTTGAATTACTACAAAAGAAGTTAATGGGATTACAACAATTATTGCAATAATTGCTAGTTTAATCTGAGTGTTCACGCCCCAGTTTAATCAATATTATTAATAAATCTATAAAATATTAATAACATTAGTACTAAATTTATAAGATATTTAATAACATTAACAGTATGCCAATAGTCTCAATTTCATTAAATGATGAAATTTTATCAGAATTAGACAAATTGCAATCAAGTATGGGGTTTTCAGGAAGATCTGAAGCCATTAGAGCAGGAATCAGATCATTTGTTTCTGAAGAAAAACAAAAATCAGATTTATCAGGAAATATTCATGCAATTCTTTTAGTTGTTCATAATGACGAATTTGATCATGTTGTTTCAGGAATAACTCATAATTTTGAAGATTTGATTACAACACATCTACACAGTAAGATTGAAAAAGAAAAATGTATGGAGCTTTTTGTTATTGATGGAGACGCAGAAAAAGTATCTACAATGACAAAAGATTTTCAAACAAACAAAAATATGGATACAGTAAAACTTGTTGCAATTTAGATTTAATATCTAAAATTATTTTCTTTTCTTAATCCCAACAACTACAGTTATGGGAACTCCAAGATACATTCCCAAATTCAATAGAATTACACCAATACCTAATGATACCACTTCAGAATCAGATTCAGCATAAGACATT
>JAANXA010000059.1 GCA_018263505.1 Candidatus Nitrosopumilus sp. | reverse complement strand
TCATTCCAATAGAACTACGATTAGAAAAACACTATGGAGATTTACGAGATAAATTTACAGAAATAGACAGAAATGTCGCATTAATTGAATATGAAAAAAAATGGCTTCCAAAAAGATTTGCAGATGCAATAGAGAAGGATTTAGAGGAAAACCCAGAGATTAAATCCCTAGTATTAAAGCAAAATAGACCCAAAATTCCTGATACAGGGCACTAAGTCTATCAAATGACACATTCTTAAAAATTACAGAAATAAATTGTACTGAAATTTACATAATTTATGGCAGATAAAATAACTGCAGAAGAACTAAAATCACAAAACAATGATTTTGTGATAATAGATGTCAGAGAGTTAGATGAGCTTGAAGGAGGATTTATTGAAAATTCTGTTCACATGCCATTAGGACTATCTATTAGAAATGTAAAGAAGAAACAGATTGAAGATTTGAAAGACAAGAAAATTTGTACATATTGTGGTACAGGGTATCGAGGTAACATTGCAGCTGATGAATTAGTAAAGGGAGGATTCAATGCAGTTACACTTGATGGCGGATATCTATCTTGGAATCAATCTTGATTTTTTTATTTTGAAATTAATTAAGAAAATTGTTCAAAGTGCATCTAGATCAGTTTTTTTAGTTGAAATGTTTGTCACACTATCCACATCAGATACTGTAATAATCCCATCACCCGTACTACCAACATAAACTGCATCTGCAATAGCTGATGTTACTTCCTGTACCTTAGTATCAGGAACTATTGTAGTTATTATGGCAATTTTGTTAAACTTTGCAGTATACAAACCAGTTCCTCTGCCTGCACGAATGGTTTGTCGTTCACCTGAACCTCTCCCATTTCCTTCAAGAATTGAGAATCCACCAACTAAATCATTGATTGCATCAGATGCCACACTAATCTTTGTAGCTTGAATGGTAGCCTCGATTTTCTTCATTTCGATTTTTTGTTATATTGATTTGTTTTAAAGTTATGTGATGATTTCCAACATAAAAATAGAAAATAAAATAATTTTGTAATTTATTTTCAAATGTTGTTAGTTTTTTGTTTTTCTAGATTTTGTTTTTAATTTTTTCATCACATTTGCCCATTCTTCATCATTAGCCTTTGCATTTTCATACAGTAATTCAAAGACCCATGCAATAATCTCACCCCAAATAGCCTTTAGAGATTCATCATCAGTCCATACAACACCAGTTTTGACTGCATTCATTGCCAAAATATTTTGTTGATTTTCAGAAGGATTTTTGTTCCATTTTTCAATCACACGATCACAGAATTCCATAATTTCTCCTTTTGTTAAAACTAAGTTATCTGGATCAAAAGACTTCTTTTTGTTCATACGTATTATAAAATTAAAAGAAGTTATAGGTTTTGAAAGAATTTACTCAGTTTTACAATCATCACAAGGACAATGCCAATGACAAGCTAGATTCTGACGTTCTTTTAGTGCTTTTTTCTTTCGTGGCATGATTCACATCATTTCTTAGAGGATATTATTGTATTACCACACTTTCTTGACAAAACAAATTCCAATGTTTAGAAAATGTTTTTTTTAAATTAAGGAGTTAGTCTATCGACATCTCGAGGATAAAACGTAGTGTCCCGAATATTTTCAGTTCCAGTCAGTGCCATAATTAATCTCTCCAAACCAATACCACATCCAGCGTGAGGTGGCACACCATAATCAAATGCACCCAAGTGATACTCAAATGCATCAGTCTTCATTCCTTTATTCTTCATTCGTTCTGCTAATTCATCACGCTTTTCAATTCTGGTACTACCTGAAGATAATTCTAAATCACCAAACATCAAATCAAATGATTCAGAAACTTTGGGGTTTGCCTTACTATCTTTTACATAAAATGGCTTTGGTGCAAGTGGCCAATCCTTGATAAAGTAAAATCCATCAAGGCCAATCTTTTTGAGATTAGACGGATACAAGTCATCACCCCATTCAGTTTTTGCACCAGCCTTTTGCATTCTCTCCACTAAATCATCATAAGAGTATTGAGGGATTGTATCTTGAATTTCTGGAATGTTAAATTCTGCATCAGGGTTACTCTTTGCATATTCAATTACAGTATCAATTGCAATTTTGATAATTTCTGTAATTCTACTCATTACATCATTGTAATCAACAAATGCCTCCTCCAAATCAATTGAAATTGCTTCAGCTAAATGTCGATTAGTCCTTGATGGTTCGGCTCTAAAAATAGGTGCAATCTCAAAAACTTTCTCAAAACTCATTGTTAATTGTTCTTTGTACAATTGTGGGCTCTGAGCCAAAAACGCTTCTTTGTTGTAGTAAAATATTGGAAACAATGCAGCTCCGCCTTCAGTTGCAGTTGCAATCATTTTTGGAGTGTTGATTTCTAAGAATTTTTGTGAATGAAAATAATCTCTAATTGATTTTAGAACTAAACTTCTAACTTTGAATACATGTTGTAATGCATTACGTCTAAGATCAATTGGTCTTACCTCTAAACGAGTTTCAATATTTTTTACGGTTTTTGCAGTTGGCTCAAATGGAGGAATTTTTTCAACTTGAGAGAAAACTCGAATTTCACTAGGAATAATTTCAAAGCCACCAGGGGCTTTATCAGAGGCCTTTACTTTACCTGAAATTCCAATTGATGAATGTGGTTTAAGTGAAGATATTTTTTGACGAATCTCATCAGGACAGTCACCTTTTTTTGCAATAATTGAGATGGAACCATTTTGGTCACGGATTGTGCCAAATGTAATATTTCCATGTCCTCTAATTGTCAAGATCCAACCCATTACAGTAACGGAATCACCATCCATTGCAGATGTAATTTCATTTGAATAGTGAGTTCTACGTAAGGTTCCCAATTCTGTTTCAATATTACTTTCAGACATAATTTACAATAATTCCACAATTTATGGTGTAATTAATTTTTACACAAAACAAGAAATTTCAGTCACAAATTTTCATAATGCTTATAGCCACCAATAATTCCACTTCAAAACAAGTTGAAGGCAATAATGTTTATGGTAATAGCATTTTTCATAATCGTTGCAGTGTTTATTGGATACAACGTTTCTCAAAGATCAGTAGAAGCAGATGCACATGATGTTCCTATTGAAATTCAATCACTGAGTCAAAATTCAGAATCAATTAAAATTCTTCAACAAATCATAGCATATTCGTATTAGCTGAATTTAGATTAAATTACCAGTATTTTCTAATTACATCATGACCCTAACTGATAAAGAAAAGATGGTAGCTATCATCTCAAATGGAATTTCAGTATTTTCATTATTACAAGAAAGAGACGAATTGCCAAAAAATGCTACAATGTATGATTTTGTTTTAAAGGTAATCCCTGAAGACATTAAATCAGAATTGAACATAGATTTAGTTGATGAAGTTTTTCAATATGTCACATCAGCACATAGTTCATAACATAGTAAAATAAAATAAGAAACATGTCATTTTTCAAAACTGTTAAGAAGAGACGTTCTATTAGGAAATTTTCAGATAAAAAAGTAGAAAAATCAAAAGCTCAAAAGATCCTAAAGGCTGCTTGGATGAGTCCATCGGCCATGGGAAAACAGAATTTCAAAATCATAATAGTTGATAGTCCAAAGAAAAAAGAGAATCTAGTAAAGGCAACACATGACCAGGAATATGTCAATGCTAGTTTAGTTTTAGTTTTCTGTTCAGACCCTAAAAGAATAAAATTCATGGGTACACGAGGAAAGAATCTCTTTGCAGTACAAGATGCCACAATTGCTGCATCATATGCTCAACTAGCTGCAACAGAATTAGGATTATCAAGTGTATGGATTGGACATTTCAAAGAAAAGGCAGTAGTTGAAATAATCAAAACAAAACTAAGACCAGTTGCAATCATCCCAATAGGATACGCAGATGAAAAACCAGGAAAAAAAGAGAGTCAGAAAATCAAAGACATCATCAAACATGTGTAAATGATTTTCAAAAAACAATTCTAGTCAAATAAAAAAAGCCAACTACTTTCATCCTTTACCTAGAATAGCCCGTATGCTTATTCCAGCAACACGATGAGCACTCAATGACAATTGGATATTGTGTCGGCTTTCACTTCTATTACGCATTCATAACATAAAAGACTGATCATAATTTTAAGAAATGATTTTTTGTTTTAATAATTTGGATTTTTTAGTAAAAATCAACAGTGGTAAATTTTAGTGAATTTTACACTAATTTGTACTGAAAAAGTCAAAACCGTCGATCTAATATACTAGTTGATCGCACTAATAACAAGTGTTAGAGTGAGGGAAAAAGAGTGTATGAGACATCATTTCTCTCCTTTGCATGGAATTTTAAAATCATACAATATGAAAGGGACTTTTAAAATAAGTAAAAAAGGATTATTGGAACGTATCAATAAATGAACAGTTTACAATATGATCACTGTTCATTGGTCTTGCCATTCCAACATCCAATAAGCCTTGTTGTTTGTAGTAGTTGATATCATCCATATTCTCCAAAACTACTGCATTTTCTGGATCAACCCACTTTATCATGAAGATTCTCCACAATGGTGAATAGTTCTCATCACCTGGTGCTCCTGCTGCAATTCCTGCCTGAAATCCTAACGGACCTGAACCTTGTATTCCATTTTTGAATTAAAAAATGATATTAAAAGTATGAAAACGTATCTGCAAATCTATCTTTAAGTTTATCAGAATAAGATACATCCATCATCTCTAAAATATGAGATGTTTTTTCAAAATCTTCTAATGTGTATTTTTTTGGAAAACCATGGATAACTTTGATCACTTGATGTTCGATTAATTTTTTTAACGTTATTGATGTTGTTCCTGAACTTTTATCAATTGCTTTTTGTAATTGATTAAAATCTGCTCTATTAAAATTTAAAAGATAAACTAGAATTTTTTTGCATGTTTCTTTTCTAAGAGCAATTCGGATATTATCTTCATTAGGATCCAAATGAGAACCAAATATCCAAATTTTTTGTTTTCCTCGATTTATTCTAACGAAACCTTCTTTTTCTAACATTGCCAAGTGATGACTGATTACACCATGTCCAAATCCTGTAATTTTATGAACATCAAGAAATCCTACTCCGGGATTTTCTTCAACTACATTTAGTATTGCCTGTTTTTTCACATTTCCTCTAATCATGTCAATCTCTCCTGAAAATTCCTATTGAAAAGAAAATCAACATCATAAGAATAAGCCCATGTGTTAACATAGAATCTATACTAGAATAAGAAGGAAAGAAAACAAATAACATGTTTGCTGCAGATACAATTTCGGCTACAGTTATTGTAAAAAATGCACAAAATATTAGAAATACTCTAGGTGTTTTGTATTCTAGATATGTAATTGCACCTACAACTGAAAGAAAAGAACCTAAAATTATGCCTGATATGTGAATTAATGTGTGAATCCCATGACCGTGTTCAAAATGAGGTAAGAAAAGAGGAATACTAAGAGCAATTAGAATGCCTGTTGTGATTGTAAGAATTTTGAATTTGCCTTTATTGTCAAGATGTATTTGTTGCACATTTTTTGTTAGTTTAATTATTTTAAAAAATATTGGTATAACTATCAAACAATGACATAGATATTATTCATGAAAAAATAAATTCAATCATGTCAGAATTTACAAAAAATAATCAGACTACTATAACCATATTCATTGGAATTATAGTGATTGCATCTGGTTTGTTTGTTTATCTTAATTGGTATGTATCCCCTGATGAAATTACTGAAAGAGTCAAAATAATTGCAATTACTGATGATGGATGTATCGCTGAATCTTTTGACGGATTTTCTGTAAACATTGGTGATTGTGATGCAAATCCAGGAGATATTATAATTGGAACATATGATGCTAAAATCAAAGAGCGTGAAATATTGATGAATCCTACAACATAAAATATTATGAATTATGATTTTGAAAGGATAATTTGAAATGGTAAAAAAATCAATATACATCATTATAGGAATTATAGTTTTGATATTTTTTGCAGTGTTGTTTGTTGTTTTAGATGAACCAGATAAAACACAAAATGATGTTTCTAAAATAGAAAACAATATTTCTGAAATTTCTGAACCAATAAAACAAATCGAACTTACTGGAACTCCTGCCGACAAATATGCACCACATGAAAGAGACCAACATTGTGGAGGATCGGATTTTAAATCAAACCAATACATACAAGAATTTGAAATTCCAACACCTTGTTCTCAACCTCTTTCAATAGTTACAGATTCAGAAGAGAAAATCTGGTTCATGCAGTCAAATACGGGAAATATGACTATGTTTGATCCAACATCTGGAGAGTTTACAGAATATCCAAATGATCAATGGACTTCAAAAGTAAAAGTAATGATGTGGGGAATTTACTATACACAAGATGATGAGATTTGGTATACTGATGAGGGAAGTGGTTCTCTTTGGAAATTCTCTATCCCTGAAAAAACATATACACAATTTGAGATTCCTTCAAAAACCAACAAATCTTTTCCACAAAAAATTGCATTCTATGAGGATAATTTTGTGATAAATGATTTTACAGGAAATCAAGTAGTTATTTTAAATCACAAACAACTCGATGAAGGTATTGCAACCCCTTCCATCATTTCAGTACCAGAGGGATTTTTTACCAGTCAGGCAGCAGTTGACAGTGATGGGAATATATGGTTTGTAATGTGGAAATACCAAAAAGATGCAATATTAGTTAAAACAAATTCCAACACACAAGAATTAGAACAATTTACGTTGCCAGTAAGTATCAAAGCACCTAATGGAGTTTCTGTTGGACCATTAGACAATGTATGGATTGCAGATACTGCTGGAGACTCATTTTATAGATTTATTCCATCAAGCAAACTTGTAACAGAGTTTGTAACCTCTGATCCTCCAATTTGGACATTTGGTAACTCTACTGGTTTGATTAAGACTCCTATCTCTCGCCCATATTGGAATGCATTTGATTCTGATGGAAATATGTGGTTTAACCAACAGACAGCAAACAGATTGGCAGTGTTTAATCCAAATTCTGAATCGCTAATAGAATATGACATCCCATCTAAAAATCCAGGATGGGCAGACTGCGGTGATATATCTGATTGTGGTACGGCACAGAGTTTTGGTTTTGCAATTCAAGGCAAACAGGTATGGTTTACTGAATGGGTTGAAAACAACATTGGAGTGTTAGATACTTCTGTTTCATTGCCTATTCTAATCTCAATAGATGAGAACGAAATTGAAATCAAACAAGGACAACAAAAAGAAATCTTTGTAACTGTAAGTCCTAAAACAAATCAAAACTTAGAGATAACATTATTTGGAAACAGTAATTCAGAATCAATCACAGTTAAACCACAATCTGAGACTGCGGTAATTTCAAATGAATCTGTAAAACTGCCTGTAACTATAATTACTGATGAAAACATACACAAAGGATACTATAAGATCTTAATTGGTACACAATTTAGTGATGTTGCAATATCCTCATATGCTACAATCAAGATTGTATGATTTTTTACTATATTCTTTGTATGATTATTGATTTAATTTTTCATCAATTATAGTTCGAAAATCTGAAAATGACTGATTTTCCCTGTTTTTTTGTTAGATATCTTTGGTAAAACCTTGTCTCTGTTTTCCTAAACTATAGATTGGTCAATTTTAAAATAATATTGTGGTTACATATCATGAACATCTTAAAAAAATACTAAAACAATTTTTAGAATCTTACACAATTTTAAAAGAATTTCAAGATAAGCCTGGAGATCTAGAAAATATAAAGAAAGAACTTTTGAAAATCAATGGATTTTTAAAAGTGATCACAAAAAAATATGATTCAGATAAAATCGCACCATCTGATTACGAAAAATTGAAAATCAAATTTGAAGACTATTTGAATAATTATTATTTTGAAAAAGAAATTGAAACTATGACTCCTCTATATGTGGATGATATCTATAGGATTAAAAATATGCGGCTAAAAATTCTGGATGCATTAGAAGATCGAGAAATGATTTATTCTGTATACGAACTAATTGAAAAATTATGACTAAGAAAAAATGTATTTTGTGTGGTTGTCAAGACCATAAATTATTTGGATGTTCAAAACATTTTTCAAAAAAATGCTCGTGTCATAATTAAAATGTATTTTGAAATCATCCTTTATGTTTTGGTCCAGATCTCTCATGAAAATTTAAACAACATTTACACTCTTTCTCAATACATTCGGACTCATAATGATGTCCACAAATTCCACATTCGCAACTTGCCATGATAATCGTTATTTTATTTAGAATATAATTTCTACTTTAATTTTTTATGAGTTTTAGGTCAAATGCCATTATTTTTTCGATTTTGATTTTTTCTTTGGTTTTTCTTTTTCCTTAAGTTCATTTTCTATTTCTTCTGCTTTATTGTCTACTGCTTTGATGATCTCTTGAATTAACCCATCAAGATCACTATCTTCTGCTGCAGGCTCTACTGTTTCTGCAATTTCATTAATTGTATTTGAAATTTCAGAACTTAAATCTTCAAAACTTTCAGGATCTTCATATGCTGCATTGCAAAGATTTTTGTAATTGTTCACATGCCCTATTACTTGATCTGTTAACATGATTTTGTATTCTGTACCGTTAACTTCAAACTCTTTCATACTCATATGACATTTTTCAAATTCTTTTGTTTATAATGTTTTTCAGAGCAGATCTATACACATGAATGAATAATATATTCAAAATACAATATAGTCTAAAGCTGATGCATCACTAATTAATCTAGTATGTTTTGAACCTACCACATATCCATTTTTGATATCATTTGCAGGAATCCATCTGTTTGTAGAACTATAATGTCGTTTTTCTGATAATTCTCTTTCAATTGCTTCAACATCAAATTCCCCTTCTTCGACTTCTTGTGTAGTAAGATGTTTTATTGTGACCAGAATCTTTGTAACCTTTACACGATCACCAAATTTCCATTTTAATGGCGGTGTTTCATCTGAAACTTCTAACACCTTAATTTTCATCTGTTTTGATCCAAATGCATTGTAGCTGATTAATGATTTCTCATCTGTAAATTCTTCAAATTTAATTCTTGAATTTACTTCTGAATCAGAAATTGTTTCTAATAGTGAGTCAGAATCTATCTTAATTGATTTTGTATTATCTTCAGACATCTAATAGACTGTAAAATTTATCATTAAAAAACGATATGAATCTGTAAAACAACATCTACTGTCTTTGTTTAGTTTTAAATGGCATTTTACACTCTTTAAGGAACACTTCTTTTCTAGATCCGTCTATTTTGATGAAAAATCTACCTTCATACGTACAAACACAATCTGAAATTCCAATAGACTCATCCCATATTTTGAAATACTCTCTTAATTCTCTATTCTCATATTTTCCAATACCTAGTCTTTTTTTTGACAAAAATTTGAATGCTAACAAAACCTGTCTATTTTCATAAATATCAAATGTCTTAATCCATTCTAAACATCGTTCAATTTGATCTGCAGGCACTGGTAATGATGTACCTGTACCTGATTTTGCTTCTATTGCGAAAATAACACTGTTCTCTGTGTTAACTGCAAGTACATCAGGTAATGCAATACTTGGAGAACCTAGCCTGAATGCTCTCCAATTTTCAGTACCTTTGAATCTTTTAACAATGGTATCTTCCCAATGATACCCTCTTTGTCTCCGAGTTTTTGATGCATTTTTATTATTTTTACTAGTTGTTCTCTTTTTTTCTTGTTTTGTAATTGTCATTGAGACTAATTTTCTTTTCACTATAATTAATTTCAAATTTCATTATAGTAAGAATAGGTAATTACATAATAACTCATGATCTAATTTATCTAAACCTAAATTATTGAAATTAAATGTTGGATGAAATAATTATTGAAAAATTACTTGGAAAACGTGATCTATATCTTAATACTTTAAAACATATTGAATTTCAATTGGTAACTGATCCTTCTGATGATGAAATTAATGAACTAGAAAAATTGAAAACATCTACTATTAATGAATTAAAAAAAATTGAACAAGAAATTTCTTTCATAAATTCTGAAAAATAAATTAAAATTTCAGTGAGTTTATCATACCCTAAAATTTTATCAATTTAATGTTGGAAGAATTAATTGCAAATTTAATTAATGTTAAACGTGATTTTGCAAAAAACTATTCCGGAAGTGCACATATTCAAGAAGTGATTCCTTCTCGCCCAACAAAAGAATTTCAAATTGATGAAAATCATTTAAAAAAATTACACAAATTTGCAGAGAAAAACCCCATCTATTTTAATTCATTTGAAGAGAATATTTTAGGAATTCCTTGTATGGTGTATGAAGGAGACATTAATGATTATTGGTTAAACAGCATCAAACATGGTTCTAGTTGTCAGCCATTTTATCCTACATGGATAATGTCTGCATATGTGATGACTTTACTTGCAAAAAAACTTGGTTATTTAGAACTTGTAGATATTGGTTCAGGTGATGGGAGAATTGCCTATTGTGGAAAAATCCTAGGATTCACTTCACATAGTATAGAAATTGATGACGTCTTAGTTGAATTACAAGAAACAATATGTTCTCAAACAATTCAAAATTTTAATCCTAAATGTGATGATGCATTAGAATTTAATTATTCTAAACTGAATTTAAAAAATCCTGTATTTTTTATTGGTGGACTTCCTCAAATGGGGGGAGATATTTTAGCAACAAGTATTATACAAAAAATTAACTCCATTGAAGACTTGGCAATTAATACTGGAATTGTGTTTGCAGGAACTAATACTAAAAGACAATTATCTGGAAACCTATCTGATGGTGGATGGAGTTCTCTAATTGAAGAACATTATCTTGATGTAATGAATACTGTTTCATTACCTACTGTTTGGACTTTTGATCAACAAATTGAAACTCCTTACATTTTTACAAAATTCAAATAACTTGAAAAAAATAATTCCCTTTGGAAATACCACATTTTAAAATTTTTACAATTTGATTTCTCTTTGGCACCTCATTCATTCTAGCCATTAATCTAATTGAATTGGAAAATTCCACCATACAAAAATAGTCTTTATTTTGTTTGGAATATTCTATGATTTTACCTTCAAATTCACCGCTTTTCAAAGATGTTTTTCCATTACATTTATCACAAAATTCTGATGGTGGCCAGACTGTTTTTTGACATTTAATACATTCAGGAATACAAAAATTCCCTTTGGATAACTCAGATTCAAAACTCATTTTTCTAAAACCAGAACTGTTGATGATGTTGATGCAGCTGACATGTTATGAATCAATCCTACACTTGCATTATCTGTTTGACGATTTGCTGCAGAATTTTGTAATTGTTGAACAATTTCTATAGTTTGAGAAATTCCTGTTGCTCCTAATGGATGTCCAGTACCAATTAATCCTCCTCTGGGATTTATTTTGAAATCATCTGTTTCATGTACATTTTTAATTAAATTCATTCCTTTACCTGGTTTTGTAAACCCTAATGATTCTAATGCCATAGGTTCACAAACAGAAAATGCATCATGTATCTCCATAACATCAATTTCTGAATTACTACGATTTGCCATTTTTAATGCATGTTGTCCTGCTAGTTTAGTGGATTCCATGGATGATAATGAAACATTTTTTGTAAACCCTGCAGATGTTGTTTTTTGACCTATTCCTGAAATCCAAACTGGAACCTCTGCAAATTTTTTAGTCATTTCTTCAGACGCAAGTAGAATTGATGCACTTCCAGTACATGGTCTAGAACAATTTAACAATCTCAAATCATCTGTAAGTATTTTTGAATTCATTACATCTTCAACTGTGTATGTTTTTTTTGATACAGCATTTGGATTTTCTTTTGCTTGTTTGTGATTTTTGACTGAAACTACTGCTAACTGTTCATCTGAAATACCAAATTCGCGTTTATATGATTTTGAAAAAATGGATGCCCAAAAAACAGGATGTTTGAACTCTCCTCTTGAATTATCCCATTCTAGAATTTGTCCAGGACTATCATATCTTTCAGCACCTGAAACTAGAACCAGATCTGCTAGACCTGATGATATGTAAGAATATGCTGAAACTATAGAATTTGTGCCTGAATTGCATAAACTTTCAATTGAATGTGCAATTTTTGGTTGAATTCCTGACATTTCTGATAATACGGGTGAGAGATATTTTGAATTATTATTTGTGGATACTAATACTGCATCAATATCTTTTTTTTCTATATTGGGATTTTTTTGAAAAAGTTCATTTGTTGATTTATGTAAAATTGATTCTATTTTATCATCTTCAGTTGTAAATGGAATTGTTCCATATGCTATGATTCCAACTTTTGACATAATTATTCATCCAAAAATGTTTTTTTTAACAATGAAAATGATTCTATAGGATCTCCTATGGGATTGAATTGAATAATAGGTAAATTAATTCCACATTCTCTGAATTTTTTTAATTGTGATTTTGCATCATTTGGTGTACCTGCAATACAAAGTGATCTTAACATACTATCTGAAACAAGTTCATGATTTGATTTAAATCCCGATTTTTTAAACTCTTCAAAAATATTTTTCGTTTCTTTTTTAAATCCGTTTTTGGCTAAAAACTCTCTGTATATTTTTCCTACAGAAACATAAAACGCTAGTGTTTTTTTGGCACGTTGAATAGATTTTTCAGAGTCTTCTGAGACACATGTTATTATTTGACATGTTACGTCAATTTTTTTTTCTGATTGCATTTTTGAAATTGTTTTTTTCATTTCTTCTTTTGGTCTTAAATAGAAAATTACTCCATCTGCAATTTCCCATGTCAAATTAATCATTTTTTGATTAATTGCTGCTAAGTAAATTGGAATTGATTGTCTTTTAGGTTCAATTAATAAAGTGAAATTTTTCAGTTTGAAAATTTCTCCTGAATAATTGATCTGTTTTTTAGTTAATGCCAATCTTATAATTTCTACATATTCTCTCATTCTTTGAACTGGCCTCTCAAACTTTTCCCCATGAAAATCCTCAACTATGGGAACACTACTAGTACCTAAACCTAGAATTAATCTTCCGTTAGATAATTCATCTATTGTAGATACTCCCATTGAAATTGTTGATGGACTCCTAGAAAATATATTAATAATTGATGAGCCTATTTTTTGTGATTTAGTGTTAGATGCAACTACACCTAACATTGAAAAATTCTCCATTCCCCATGTCTCTGGAATCCAAATAGACTCAATTTTTGTCTCTGATGCTATTTTTGTGCATTGAATTACTTGTTCTACTGAAAGCAATGAGCCTAAACTACATGCAATACGCATGAAAATAGTATGAGTTATGGATATTCTAGTGTATCTGTTTTAGTAATAGGTTAATTTTGATTGAGGAGGAGTATTATCAGATCAAGTTACAACAAAAATCATTGAGTGAACAAGTATTTTCAGAAAAATCTTCCAATAATTCTACTTTTTGGAATGATGCGACAAAATATGCCTCAGTTGGAAATGATGAATCATTTGTTGAAGAAGTTGCATATGTGATGGTTACACTCCATCGAACCGGTGCATAAATTATAAAATTATTTTATTATTTTTTCTATTTCTAATGCACAATCTTCCATATCTTTGAATGAATCTATCGAATACCACTTTGAATTTTTGAATTTTATCGTATTGAGTTTACCTGTTTTTGCATATTTTGGAAATAGTGTTTTTTCTATATCTCCTTTTATGGGCAATTCTTTAACTGTACTTTTTTGAAGATAGTATATTCCTGCATTCATCCATGTATCTGCAATTTCCTTCTTTTCTCTAAATTTTGTTATTTTTTGATCTTTAATATCTAAAATTCCATATTTTGTTTTCAATTCAATTGCTGCAATTGAATTGGGAATTTTTGCCAGTTTTTTTAAATCGATATTTGTAATGGTATCTCCATTTATTACAAAAAATTCTTTTCCTTTGATCATTTTACTTGCTTTTTTAATAGCGCCCCCTGTTCCTAATGGGGATTTTTCGATTGAAAATTTAATTTCTATTCCAAGATCTTTCATTCTGAGATAATTTTCTATCATTGTTGTTTTGTATCCTGAACAAATAATCACTTCATCTATGCCGAATTTTTTTAAATATTTTATTTGCCACTCGATAATTGGAATGTTGTTAATTGGTATGAGTGGTTTTGGAACGTAGTCTGTAATTGGTTTTAGTCTTTTTCCTCGCCCTCCTGCTAAAATAACTGCTTTCAACAATTTTTGTATTTTTTTATAGTATAACTTTGTTTTTCTATTTTTATTTCATAGTTTTAGATATCCATTATTTGGAATTCTCCCTGTAAACACTCTTTGAATCAAAACCATTTCATTTGATTTTCTACCTACAATGATTTTTTGATTAATTTGTTCTAATGTTTCATTAATTTCATTACAAAATATGTCAAGTTGATTTTTTAACTTCTCATCAATATTTGTCTTCATGACTAATTTGATTGATGATATGATTTCAGTCATATTTGAAATCGATTCAAGTAATTTATCAAATTCTTTTTTTGTATTGTTTCCTAATTTGTAAGAATTAAGATCTTTTGTTATGTCTACAAAGATTTTTTTATTTTCTAATTTCTTTAGTGATTCTTTAATTTTTGATTCATTTTCAAATATTAAATTATTTACGAATCCTAAATAATCTTCAGGGTTTGTATATTGTAATTTGTTATAATATGTGTCTGTACTTGAAATCTTGATTTTTTTGATAAATCCTAACACCTCTAATTTTCTTAATGAATTGTTAATGTCTTTTCTTTTGTATCTTTTTCCTTTCTTATCTAAACATCTTTTCCAAATATCATCTGCATAATTACTCTTATTATTCATATTATTCAAAATATGTGAAATTAAAATTTCTTTCATGATTTCTTTTTAAGTTGTGATTTTATTGTTTCATCTTTGGCAACCACTTCATCCATTTTTTTTGCAAATTCATTGTAAATTTTTTCTAGATCTTTTAGAGACATGTCAATTCCTAAAAGTTTCATTGTTTTATTCCATGATTCTATGTATTTTTTATCATCAAATCCTGTCCCTAATGTCTCAGCTAATGAGTTGAGTCCTTCTGTTTTTCCCAATGCATAAATTGCCACTTCTCTATCTGTAAGCATATTTTTGGTTTATTTTTACTAATAAAAAACTTAAACATTTCATTAGTTTGTGTTTGTTTCATAAAATTTTTTATTTTTCTAGTTACCTCCAAATTCTACCATACTCCTTATTGATTTCATATAATGATACTATGTTTTCATAGTTTTCTTTACTCACAATTGTCCAATGTATTATTAAATTGCAATATGAATTCATTATTAATCAAATATCTTATTTTTAGTTAATATTACTAATCGTTGTTTTTTTCTGTAAAATAATAGTGCAATTCAGTGTAGCACTCTACACAATATTCTTCAAAATCCGTATGATCACAATCATACACTTTGGATACATTATCATCACATTTTGAACATGTAGGCATGTTTATCGCTATTTTGTTGATTTTTTTATCTCAATTCCGCCTAATGCTGCAATGATTGCACCAACTACAAACAGAATTCCTCCTTCCCCTAACATTCTTTCTACGTTTTCAGAACCTGACGCCATAACTAATGTCAAAAGACCACCAATTATTATTAAAATACCTGTAACAATAAACATCATACCTAATCCTTTGAATCTAGGTCGTTTTGGGATGAAAAATGCAATAAATGATAAAATTACTGGAGGCATTCCAAAAATAATTCCACGTTCGTGACCATTTAATGGAATGAATCCTTCCCCATCACCAGACATTATTGTAATTACATCTGCACCATAAATCACTAATAGAATAATTGAAATTCCTGATAACACATGTGGGACTGATACCATGCTAAACCATTTTTGTATTAATTAATAAACTAATATACAAATTGAAAAATTTTTAGTGATACTTAATGAATTGGTTGAGTTGTTACTTTATCCTTAATTAATTCCACTTTTTTTAACAAATCATCTATTGTTTCATTTTTTTGAGATACGATATTTACATGTCCTAGTTTTCTAGCAGGTTTTGAGATCTCTTTTCCATACATCTTCAGATACCCATCTGATTCTGGAATTGTAATTGGAACATACTTTCCATTAAATGACTTTGAGCCTAAAATATTGTACATAATTGTAGGATGAATTAGTGCTGTTCCTCCTAACTCTAATCCTAAGATGGCACGTAGATGTTGTTCGAATTGGGATGTCTCACTAGACTGCAAAGTATGATGTCCAGAATTATGAACTCTTGGAGCAATTTCATTAATCATAATATCATTTTCTTGAGTAACAAACATTTCAATTCCAAAAACTCCTGCACCTTTTAGAACTTGCATTGTCTTGTTTGCAATTGTTTCAGCTTTTTCAGTAACTTCTTGTGAAACTCTAGCCGGAGCTATTGTTTGACGTAGAATATTTTCTTCATGAATATTTTCAACAAGAGGGTATGTCTTAATTTCTCCTTTAGTGTTTCTTGACGCAATCACTGATACTTCCATCTTAAATGGGACAAATTTTTCTAAGAGTAATTTTTGACCTTTAAAATAATCAAATGCTTTTTGGATTTCATTTTCTGAATCGATTTTAAAATTTCCTCGTCCATCATATGCATCCCTTCGTGCTTTAAGCAATGCAGGAAATCCAAATTTCTTCAATCCCTCTTTGACTTGCTCAATTTCTTCAATTTCAATAAAATCTGGAACAGGGATTTTATTTTCTGATAAGAATATTTTTTGTAGGTATTTGTCTTGAATAATTTTTAATGTATCTGGGGATGGATTAATCTCTGCATTTTTTTCTACAGATTTTAAAACATCACTATCTCCTGATTCTATCTCATATGTAATAATATCAGATTTTTCAGATAAATCAATAATTGCTTTTTCATCTTTAAAATCTGCAATTATTTGTTCAGCTCCTACCTGTGCTGCTGGGCAATTTTTTGTAGGATCAATCACAATTATTTTTGAAATGTATTTTGGCATATTCTTTGCAGCTTCTGCAATCATCATTCCTAGTTGACCTCCGCCAATAATTCCTAAAATTTTTGCCATAATTTCTTCTATATTTTCGATTAAAAATAGCTAGTGTTAGATATTTTTTGAGTCTTTTTTCTTTAGAAAAATCTATTTAGATTCAATCGTTATCATTATTTACTCTCAAGTTTTTTGTTATATTGTGACTTATTCAAAAAAACCTCTTGTTGGAATTATTATGGGCTCTAGTTCTGATAGCAGAATAATGCAAGGAGCTGCTGAAATTTTAGATGAGTTTGAAATTAAACATGAAGATCAAATTGTTTCTGCTCATAGAACTCCATCCAGACTTGCAGAATATGCTCAACATGCAGAAAAAATGGGATTTAAATTAATTATTGCAGGTGCAGGAGGTGCCGCACATCTTCCAGGCATGATTGCATCACATACTACAATTCCTGTAATAGGAGTTCCAATTCTTGTGTATAATGATAAACACCCAAAAAAAATTGACACCTCAAAATTTTCTGCATTTGGGGGATTAGATTCATTGTTATCTATAACAGAGATGCCTTCTGGTTCTCCTGTAGTCTCTGTTGGAGTAAACAAGGCAGGTAATGCTGCAATCTATGCAATTAAAATTCTTGCAAATGAATTTGTTCCATTAAAAAAGAAATTAAAAGAACACAAATCTAATCAACATAATTCAGTCTTAAAAGAATCTGAACAACTAAAAAAACAAGGTCTTTCAAAATTTGCAAAAAAGAGATTTAAATAATTAATTTTTGGGGTGAATCAAGTGGATTTTTGGCTCAAATTGATCTAAAAGAATTCTCTTCTTTTGTTGATATATTGAAAAAACAAAAGTACACTGTTGAAAAAGTTCCTCGTCTTGGTGTAAAAATTGATGGACGAAATGTATATCCTGTTCTAAATGATGTTGCAGTTTTCTCCTCTAAAAGTGCAATTCTCATGGAGCATACTCTTCGCGTAAATGGTGAAGAAGTGTGGCACGATAATGGTGATGGTGTAATTGTATCTACTCCTATGGGTTCTTCTGCATATTCCATGTCTGCTGGCGGTCCAATTCTATTTCAAGATTCAGCAGTATTTGAAATAATTTCTGTAAACTCTTTGGATGTAACTAGACGACCAATTATAGTATCAAATGATAGTTCCATAGAAATTGATGATATATCTGCCAGATTGCATTGTGAAGTTGTATTAGATGGATTAGACAGGTACAAAGTTGAACAAAATGTTGAATGTACTTTGTTTTCTCCTCCTGCAAAAATTATTCGTCTCAAAAAAGACTCTACTGCAATTTCTGCACTTGCAAAAAAAGTTCATTTGGCAGAAGAACTACTCAGCATGCCAGTCTAAC
>JAANXA010000058.1 GCA_018263505.1 Candidatus Nitrosopumilus sp. | reverse complement strand
TCATCTTCTGCAATTTGAGCAACTCTTTCTGGTGTTGCAAATAACCCTGAATAGATTACCTCCATTCCTGCATCTCTGAACGCTCTACACAAAACTAAAGCACCTCTATCATGACCATCCAGACCTAATTTTGCAACAAGAATCTTGACGTTTCGGGATGCTACTTTTTGTTTCATGATATTATTCGTTATTTTGTGTATTTTAAAGGCTTTATTTGATTTTCTGATTTTTATTTATATGTGAAATCTGTCTATATTGTTATATTTTTTAATATTTTGTGTTTGATTGAACTTTTAATTTTTTAAAAAATTTGACTCATCATCACTCCATTGATGTTGAGCCTATTCCATAACTGATGTCTTCATCTTCTAACTTTTTCATTTTCTTTTCTTCTTTTCCAATCCATCTATTGACTCCTCCTTCACCTGATTGACGCCAATTGTCTGGTTTACTCTCTACCAACTCTTTCATGAATCTATTACGTTAAACTGGAAATTAAGAATTGTGTAAATTTTTCTAACTTATTTTGTACATTACTAATTCATTAAGAAAAATTTCTCATTTGGTTTTTACCCATACATTGATTTTTCTGTTGTTTGTCCTGAATTATTTTGTGTTGAAAAACCACTAAAATTTGTACGTAATATTTTTTGAACATGTCCTGATACTCTTGCAACATTGTCCCAGGTATTGTGAAATGTAATTCTGTCCAAATCTAATTCATCAACATGTGAAAATATTGCTAATCCTGCAATGGATTCTTTATCTTTAATCCATTGATGCCCAACATTACAAATTGTGCAAATTTCACTAATTTCCATAATTGCTTTTGAAAATGATGCATTTGACATTATTAGTAATTTTGAGTCTTCTGGCGGGAACCTCATATTGACATTTAGATGAATCCTATCTTCTCTGTTGACATTTTTAGTGACAATGACATTTGCCCCTACTCTGTATTGCCATTCAATCATTTGACTTTTTTCTTTGACTTTTTCTGTTTGGTCTTCATAATTGATACTTGTGATTTTGATATATTCTTCTACTAGCATTCTCATTTCATTTGATGTTTTAGTCATGATTTGATAATTTTTTTATTCCATATATGCATACTATGTTTTTTGAAAAAAAGGATTAATGGCTGCACCCACAACCACAGGAATCATGACCTTCCGAGCCTTGTGATTCTTTTCCATCACATCTGGAACATTTGTCTGAGCCCATTGGGGAAAAGAAACTAATTCCACATGATATGCATTTTTGATTTGTCATGAATTACATCTTAAATTACCGTATTTATTGAATACGTATTTTTCAAAATCTTACTGCATAGGTTTTGCATTACCTGCAGCGTTTGACTCATCATTCTTTTTGAATACCCTATATTCCCCAATTATGGCATCACATTTCTCACAAGTATATTGACCTCTTTCTTTTAACATCAAATTATCTGCTACTTGCTCATCTGCATTTTGTTCTATGTGTAGTTTTGGAGGGTTGTTAAATTCGGCCTCACAATTATTACAATAATGTTTGGACATTTGATCAAGTTCTAATTTCCCAATTGGTGCTAAAAACAATTTTCCTACTCCTAAATCTGCTTTTTTTGCCTGCTCATCTGTAAGATTTGCAACCACATATCCTCCAGATCCTTGAACTTTTAATTCTGTCAATTTACATTGATATTTTTGATGTCATTAAAATACTATTAGAATTGTTCTAACAAAATGATAATTTTTAATGAAAATTTTCAAAAAATCACAAAGTGTATCGTGTATCTTTACGATCGATAATTTTTTTGACCATTACTTTTGAATTCTCTTCATCTTAACATACATCATATGAGTTGTAAAGATGGATATGTTCACAATTTTGCTTGGTTTGAAATTTTGTCCAGTACTCGATGTATTCATTGTGGTAAAGAAGAAAATTCCTGATCTGACTTTGTTCAATTTTTAATCATACCAGTAGATTCTTATCTAAAATTTTAAGCAAAAATTCATGGATAAAATAAAGAACAATTCTCCAGTACTATTCTACTTTAATCATTCAAAAAAATGGCTTGCAAAGATCTCTAAAAAAGAATCATTTCATACACATATTGGGGTCATAAAACATTCTGATGCTATAGGCAAAGAATATGGTTCAAGACTCATAACAAACAAGGACAAGTATGTCTATCTTCTCAAACCTACGATGTTTGATTATGTGATGAAAATCCAACATGGCACTCAAATTGTTTATCCCAAAGATATAGGATACATCATTGCTAGAGCAGGAATAGGTGATGGTCAAAACATATTGGAAATTGGAACGGGTAGTGGCTCATTAACTTCTTCTGTTGCAAGTGTAGTCAAACCCCGTGGACATGTTTACACATTTGATGTTGATGAAAATTTTATGAAAATTGCTGAAAAAAACATCAAAAAAGCTGGAATGTCAAAATATGTAACTCAACATAATATGGATCTAAAAACTGCAAAAAAGATGCCGTTAAAGAACATGGATGTGGCATTAATTGATTTAGGTGATCCTTGGGTTGTGATTCCACAAGTTAGAGAAATGCTGAAAGGCAGTGGTTCAATTTTTGCAATTTGTCCTACTATGAATCAATTAGAAAAACTAACAATGGCTTTAGTTGAAAATGAATTTACTGATATTGAATCCACTGAACATATTATAAGAACAATTGAAGCTCGTGAAGGAAAAACTAGACACTCATTTCAGGGAATTGGTCACACAACATATCTTTGCTTTGCACGAAAAGCATTTTTTGATAGATCCTCTAAATCCTCAAAAATTGAGAAAAAATCAAAATCTGTAAAAACTACTAAAAAAACTACTAAAAAAACTACTAAAAAAACTACTAAAAAAACTACTAAAAAAACTACTAAAAAAACTACTAAAAAATAGTCTTAATCTCTGGGAATACTTTGAAACAAGATTTATTCAACTATTTTTAAGATGATATTGTATTGGTGACAAAAAATCTAACCCTTTCACTAGTAAAAAAATTCATTTCTCCAAGAAAGGCCTCATCTAGGAAGGGAGACAATGGTGTTGTTTTGGTTGTGGGTGGGAGTTACATCTATCATGGTGCTCCGATTTTATCATCTATTGCTGCTTTACGGTGTGGCACTGATTTAGTTTACACTTGTGTTCCAAAAATCAATGTGTCTTCTACAAGATCCGTATCTCCAAATCTTATAGTGATCCCTTTAGTTGATCAAAAACTAACTCGTGGTGCTGTAAACAAATTGATTGGTGCTTTGCCTAGAAATCTTGATTCTGCAACAATCGGTATGGGTTTGGCAATCCAGGAAAAAAATTCATTATTACTTTTAGTTGAATCTCTTTTGAACAGAGATGTCCGATTATCTCTTGATGCAAGTGCATTAGTACCTGAAGTATTACCTTTATTGAAAAACAAAAATGTTGTAGTAACTCCTCATGCTGGTGAATTCAAAAGACTATTTGGAATATCCCCTCCCAATACCAAAAAAGAGAGGATCAAATTAGTTGAGAAAAATGCAAAAGATTACGGTATTACAGTTTTGCTAAAGGGTGCAACTGATATCATATCTGATGGAAAAACCACATATCTAAATGAGAAAAAAACACCTGCAATGACTGTTGGTGGAACTGGGGATGTTCTTTCTGGATTAGTAGCTGGAATGCTCTCTAAAAGTAGAAATCCCTTAGAGTCTGCTGCTATTGCCACTTTCATAAATGGATTGGCAGGAAAGGCCACGCAAAAAAAATTGGGATTGCATATGACTTCTATGGATTTGTTAGATGAACTTCCATATGTGATGAAACCTTTTGATAAAATTGTGTAGATAAAATGAATTCTCTAAAATATGTAGATTCTAACATGGATGGGTTAATCCTTGATTTACAAACTTTGATTAGACAACCCAGCGTATCTGCAAAAAATCAAGGTATTGAGAAATGTGCAAAACTGGTTCAAAAATTATTAAATAATTCTGAAATTAAATCTGAACTACTACGGCTAAAAAAAGGAGTAGCACCAATTGTTTATGGTGAAATAAAATCAAAACAAAATCCAAAAAAAACTCTAATGTTTTACAATCATTATGATGTTCAGCCTGCAGAACCTTTTGATTTGTGGAAATACCCTCCTTTTAGTGGAACTAAAAAAGGAAATAAAATTTTTGGACGAGGTGCAACTGATGATAAGGGTGAATTAATCACTAGAATAAAATCTGTTGAAGCATATTTGAAAACTACTGGAGATGTGCCATGCAATATCAAATTTGTAATTGAAGGTGAAGAAGAAACTGGTAGTGAACATATTGAGAACTATCTAAAAAAATACAAAAAAAAATTTTCTTGTGATGGTGTGATCTGGGAATTTGGATATGTTGATGCAAAAAATAGACCTATTGTTGGACTTGGAATGAAGGGATTATTATTTGTCGAATTATCTATTCGAGAATCAATTCGAGATGCTCATTCTAGCTTGGCAGTATTAATTAAAAACCCTGCATGGCGATTAATTGAAGCAGTTCATACCCTTAGAGATTCTGATGGGAAAATTTTGATTAAAGATTGGTACAAAGATGTATTGCCTTTTTCAAAAAAAGATTTAGAAATAATTTCCAAAGAACCATTTGATCAAAATGCTTTCAAAAAAGAATTTGGTGTAAAATCATTTGTTGGAAATAAAAAAGAATTTGATGCAAAAAAAGCTCTTGTTGGAGGAGCGACTTGTAATATTGCTGGATTTGTTTCTGGTTATACTGGTGATGGTGCAAAAACAGTTCTTCCTGGAAATGCCCTTGTAAAAATTGATTTTAGACTAGTTCCTAACATGAATCCTAAAAAACAAATAATGCTATTAAAAAAACATCTAAAATCAAAAGGGTTTGGTGATATCACAATTAAGGTATTTCATGGTGAATCTGCTGCAAGAACAAATTCTTCTGAATCTTTTGTTTCTGATGTACGCACTGCAGCCGATAAAGCATTTGGAAAATCTATTCTCAATGTTTCTAATGCGGGAACTGGTCCGATGTATTCTTTTGTTAAAATTCTAAATGCTCCTTGCATATCTATTGGTAGCACATACATGTTTTCCAGGATACATTCTCCAAACGAATTTGCTCGAATTGATCTGTTAAACAAAACTACAAAATGCATGTGTATGATTATGGAAAATTTCTCAAAATCTTAATGAATCCATCTTGGAATTTTTCTTATAACTTGAGAAATTGATATTCTTCCTGGTCCTACAATCATAATTATTAATGATGCACCTAAAAGAATCAAATCAAATTCTATTCCGCCGTCTCCTGTAAGACTTTGCATCCCTTTTACATGAAATATTGCCCCTATCATGATTATGCAAATTAATGCTGAAGAAATTCTACTAAGTATTCCTGAAATTATTAAAATTCCTGGAATTACTTCTGCTAATGCAATTGGAATTTGCATTTCTGGTGGTAGTCCAATGTTTGGCAAAAAATCTCCAAATCCTGGATTAAACTTTGACATACCGTGAACAATGAAAATTACGCCAATGATCGATCTTACTCCTACAAAGACTGTATCATTTAGAATTTTTTCTTTAATTTCTGCAGTTGCCAATATTTTTGATCTTCCTTTTCGTGTTAAAGAGATTTTGGTACCTTTTACGAAACGATAACAATACCTTAGATCTTTAGAAACAATGTAGAAAGCCCTTTATTATACTGCAAAATTATTTGAAATATGTCAATGTATATGCCTGGTGCAACTGCAGTTGGTATAACGTTTGATGGTGGTGTTGTTTTTGCCAGTGAGAAAAGAATTGCATTTGGAAATTTTCTTGTAAGTAAATCTACAAAGAAAACATTTCCTATTACACCAAAAGTGGGTGCAACTTGTGCTGGTTTAGTAGCTGATATGCAAATTTTGTCTCTACAGATTGCAGCACTTGCAAAAATTAGAAAAATGGAACTAAAAAGAGATGTTCCTCCAAACACTGTTGCTAAAATGATGTCAAATATGATGTATGAGAGACGATATTTCCCATTATTGACTCAAGTTATTGTTGGTGGTGTAGTTGATAAACCAATAATGTATACTCTTGATCCTTTGGGCTCTGTCCTTCCTGATGAATATGCTGCAGTTGGAACTGGAGCTGAAATGGCTTTGGGTGTTTTAGATCCTCAATTCAAACCAAACATGACTAAAGATGAGGCAGTTGATTTAGCAAAACGTGCTGTTCGTTCAGCTGCATTAAGAGATTCAGCTAGTGGTGATGGATTAGATATTCTAATAATTACTCAAGATGGCACTGAAGAATTCACTGAAGAAATAAAATAATTACCTCTAATTGTAAATAGTTTTTCCAATCTCCCAGAATTTGTCTGAAATGTAATGCAAATTTTTTACAACTTCTCCTTTACTCATATCTTCTAACTCTGTACTGGATACCATAGCTTTTCCAACAGCTAGAAATTTGTGTTGTGATTCTTCTACGATACATACTAGATGATCTTTTTCAAATTCTGTAAATTTCTTTATTCCTGGTCTCATAACATTTGCACCTTTACACATAAACTTGATTGCACCCATGTCTACCATGACGTTTGGAAATTTCTTTAACATGTTAATTTCAGATAAGAATGGCAAATAATCTTCCTCGATTTTTAGGATTTTAACTCCCTCTCCAGTAATTATTTGTGCATCATCTGCAATTTGATGAACTTTAAGATTTTTCATTTTTGGAAATTCTATTCCCCATTGCTCTGAAACTGTTTTTAGAAGCGCATTAGTTTCACTCTTTGAAATTAAATTTGATTTCAATCTTTTCCTATCTCTTGTCTGATGTCTAACAAATCTCTTAAAATAGAACTTGCAGTTTCAGTTCCTCCTGCACCTCTTCCAATAATTGTTTGAGTCCCTGAATGTTCAGATGTAAATGCTATTGCATTTAATGTCCCATTTACGCATAATGGATCATCATTTGAAACTTCTTTTGGCGATACAACTAATTTTTTATTACATGATGCAATCAACTTCACTGAACAATTACTCTTCTCAGCTTTTTTGATATCTTCAGTTGTAACTTTTCTAATCCCTGTACAATCAATATCTGGTAATGTAACTTTCATTCCCATAATCCAATTTGCAAGAATTACTAATTTAGCTGCCGCATCCAATCCATCTAGATCTAATGATTCATCAGCTTCCACATACCCCTTTTCTTGTGCATCTTTTAGTGCACTTTCAAATGATAGTCCTGTTGACATGTTTGATAAAATGTAATTTGTCGTCCCATTTAGAATTCCTGAAAATGATGTAATTCTTTCTCCTTTGAGACTGTTTTTGGCATAATCTAGGATTGGAGTTCCTCCCCCCACAGTACCGCTGAATTTGAGCATCACTTGGTTATACGTGGCAAGTTCCATTAGTGATGGAAATGCTAATGCTAAAGGTCCTTTATTTACAGAAATCACATGCATGCCTTTTTTCATTGCAGTAATTATGTGAGTCATTCCAGGTTCTGCATCTTTGTAATTACTTGCAGTTGTTTCAATTAACACATCAGCTTCAATATTTTTTAACATCTCTATACCTGACATTGAATTTTGATTTTTTGAATAATTTTTCACTGTACCAAACTTCTTTTTTGTATCCACTAATTTACTTAGATTCAATCCTGACGAATTAACTGCACTACCTTTACTGTCAAAAACTCCTACAACTCTTGGCTTTAGTCCGTATTTTGAATATAGATCATCTGATCTTGAATCAAATAGTTTCACTAAACTTTGACCGACTACCCCAAATCCACATAAGATGATTCTCAAAATTGTTCAATTCCTTTTATTGTGTCTCTTTTTTTCATTTTATTCCCTTTGATTTTTTTATCATAAATTGTGTTTATTAATAATTTTTGAATGTGTTCTATTCATTTCCCATATTTGATTCATCATTTTCATGTATTAATGAAATAGAATTAATACAAAATCTAGAGTTTGTTGGTTTTGGTCCGTCATCAAATACATGACCTAGATGTGAGCCACATCTGTTACAATTCACTTCTGTGCGTAACATGCCGTATGATGAATCTGAAATGCATTCTATCTTTTCATCTGAAATCGGTTTCCAAAAACTTGGCCAACCTGAACCTGAATCAAATTTTGCATCTGATGAAAATAATTCCTCACCACAACATATGCATTTGAAAATCCCTTCTAGTTTACTTTGATTATATTTTCCTGAAAATGGGGGTTCTGTTCCATGATTGATACATATTTCAAATTGTTCAGAAGTTAGTTCTTTTTTCCACTCTTCTGATGATTTTATTATTTTATTTGTCATATTATGAATAATTAATTTTACTAGTTATTGTATTTTTTATTTTAATTTTTTTCTCTTCTCTTCTGTTCTTTTCTCTGACTCAAATCTTTCAAGATCATATTCTTTCATGTCTACAAATTTCATTATTTCACTTAGGATTGGATGTACTTTACTAATTTGTTTGAACATTTGTTGTGCGACTCTTCTATAATCTACATGTCCTTGTGGCACTGTTCGCAATTCAATTAAATGACATGCTTC
This sequence comes from Candidatus Nitrosopumilus sp., assembly GCA_018263505.1. Lineage (GTDB taxonomy): Archaea > Thermoproteota > Nitrososphaeria > Nitrososphaerales > Nitrosopumilaceae > Nitrosopumilus. Next base: position 6,932 of record JAANXA010000058.1, on the reverse strand, counting down.
TCTTAAATTGAATTTCATAAAATACGGATAGTTATATGCAAAATTTACCACATACTGACTTTGTTCAGGAAATTTTGTTCTAATTTTCTCAAATGTTTCTTTTGTTTTATTCATACATTCTTTGAAATCTTTTTCAATTCCTAAAATTTTAATTTCACTTGGAATGTTATACCCATGATCTGTTGTTAATAGTTGTCTTTCTAATGTCAATGTTCTATGTCTATGAAAATCTCTAAACATTCCAAAATTGTTACATAGATCAAATGTGTAATACACATTTTCAAATGCTCTGGATGGCCTGTGTCTTCTGTTAGTTCTAATTTTTGCAAACTCTCTGATGATTTTTATTTTTTCTTGTTTTGATATTTTTTTAACTTGTTGTAAAATATTTTGATATGATACACTTGGAGACTGTTCATACATTATGCTTGTAATTATTTTATCAATTGATGCTTTCTCTGTTTCAAAGTCTACTAATTTTGTAAATGAACCCTTTACTGGTTTTGATTTTATTTTTTTTGTAGTAATTGCTTTTGATTTATTTTTTACATCTTTAAGATATTTCTGAAATGCTTTTCCATATTTGTCATCAGATCTTCTAACAAATGATTTTATTGTAGTATCTAACTCTTTTTTGATTTTTGAGGCTAAATCATGCTCTTCTTTTAGTTCTGATGAGCCTAGAACTGTTAAAAGATATTCAAATGCTCTTCCATTTCCTGTAATCCCAACATTTGTCAATGTTGATGCAGGTAATAATCCTCTGAGAATATCTAGTGCTTTAGCTTTAGTCGAACCTTTGTAAATCATATTTGCAGATTTGATATCTGATTCTATTTTTAATTTAGAAAATGATTTTTCTTTACCATCCTTTGAATCTTTAAAACTGTATTTTTCAATTGGATATTTTTCTCTAACATATTTTACCATGGGTTCTATGTTTTTTGAATAAACATCAAATGAAAAATTACATGTTTCTTCATACAAGTCTCTGAATTTTGATTTTTTGATTTGTTCATCTCTGTAAAATCTATACTTTCCATTTTCTTTTTTGTTCCATGCAACATATCTTGACGACTTTTCTAAATATGATAATCCAATTCGCCTATCTTCAATTTTTTTAACTGCAATATTTGACAACCCTTCGATTGCAATTTGAGCTTCTCCAAGTTCTGCTACTGAATCATCTCCGTATTCTAATAAAACTCTGTCATAAAATTCCGAACCTCTGTTTTTATTTTTTAAAAATTCATCCAGGAAAATTTTTCTCATGCTTTTATCTGTTCTACTATACCTTGACATGAGTGCACCACGATCTACTTGCCTTGGTGTTATGATTGCAAATACATCGCCATCTGAATTTGAAAAATGTTCAGAAAGAATTTTTTTCTCTTTGATTGAAAATTCTGACAATATTTAGAATACTATTTTTCAATTATTAATACTCTATTTCTTTTTCCCAATTTGAATTAGATCGGGACCTTTGTCTCTGTTTTTGTCTTGTCCTTTTGCTTGCCATCTGAGTAGAACTTCTTTGAATGCTGCAGCATCAGCTTCGTTTTCGGTATACATCAATGATGTAACCCAAAATCCTTTGTTTGCAGTTTTCCCTCCAATTGAATTCATCCAGAAATCACTTGGTAAATTTGCCATGTTTTTATTCTCTGGTTCTTTTGTGGTTTGGATCCACCTATTTGCTACAAAATTCAAAATTTGAGACAATTCTTCTTTTTCAATCATGCATTTTCTTTTTTGCCTTTGAATTTTAAAATTACTCTTTTTGACAAGATTTTAAATTAGTTAAAATAATCTTACTAAAACTAAAACAATTTCTTACACTTTGTCGGTTATACATAATTCATAATTATTTTTTATGACTCACGACGAAACCGAAATTATCGGAAAAAACGTCAAAGACATGTACGGAACATTCATGGGTAAAGTCGCAGGAACAATAACTGACATTGATGGAAGTATTCAATCCGTCGGCATTGATTGCGGTTCTCAAGGATTACAGCAAATCCAATTTGAGCAACTTGTAGTTCAAGGTGATGTTGTTATTTTTATTCCAAAATGGAGACTAGACTCACAAAGACTCATTCGTGAAAAACAACTAACTTTACGTCGTCTAAAAGCATTGATTGATATTGTTTCAGAAAATGATGATATGAAAACAGATGCAGAAATAATTCATGAAAAATACAAGTCAAAACTTGTATCCTTAGATGAAACAGAAAAAGAAATCAAAGCTAAACTTGAGGCAAGATTGACTGAGTTAGAAGACCAAATGAAGTCTGCAAAAATGTTATTGTTTGATGCAAAAGTACAATTCAAAAGTAATGAAATCTCTGATGCAACATTTGAAACTGTGAAATCATGCACAACTGAGGTAATTGAGCATGTTACACATGAAACATCTGAAATATCAAATGTAAAGAGTAGAATTACTGATCTTGAATTAGAAGTACAAGAAATAACATCTTCTCCACAAGAAAATATCCAAGATTCTGCCGTATCATATCTGGAGACTCCTGAACAACAAATAGTTCAGACAATACTTCCAGAAGCCCCTACAGAACCAATACCAATTCCTTCAGAACCAATTGAAGCAGAAGCTATCCCAATGATAGAACCTGTAAATGAATCTGAAGTAACATTTGCCATCCCAGAACCACCTCAACAGGTGACAACAGAAACTTCAAATGACGATAACGATAATGATTGGCTTGCAAGAATGGAAGCACAATAATTTTTTTAATTATTTTTTTAACACTTAGAAAGATCTAAGACTATACAATTTTTAATGGCAGATGTGTTTACTATCGGTTTAGGACATGATCATCCTGAAATTCGTAAAAATGCTAATTCTGATTTTATATCATTTTGGAACGAACAAGCTAAAAATCTATCTTGGTTCTCCTCCTGGACTAAAACACTTGAATGGACTCCTCCTTTTGCAAAATGGTTTGTAGGTGGAACAATCAATGCATCATATAATGCCCTAGATGTTCATCAGGCAACAAAATCTGAAAAAACTGCCATTTTTTGGGAGGGTGAAGATGGTACCTCGAGAAAAATCACATATGGTCATTTATTCTCAGAGGTTCAAAAATTCTCAAATGTTTTAAAATCCCTTGATGTTAAAAAAGGTGATAGAGTTACAATCTATCTTCCAATGGTTCCTGAATTAATAATTGCAATGCTTAGCTGTGCAAGAATTGGTGCTATTCATACAGTTGTATTTTCAGGATTTAGCGCAACTTCAATTCGAGATAGAATTAATGATTCTAAATCAAAAGTTGTAATCACTGCTGATGGAGGATATAGACGAGGAAAAATAATTGAATTAAAACAAACAATAGATGAAGCAATTAATGAACTTGATTTTGTAGAACATGTAATTGTACTTGAGAGAACAAAAACTCCTATCTGCCTTACTTCAAAAGATAAACTCTGGAATGATGTAATGAAAAACATTCCAAACATTTGTACTGCTGAACCATTACCTAGTGATCATCCTCTTTTCATATTATATACTTCTGGAACTACTGGAAAACCTAAAGGTGTTTTACATGGAACTGGTGGATATCTAACTCATCTTTTTTCTACTTTCAAATGGGCATTTGATATTAAGAATTCCGATGTATTTTTTTGTACAGCTGATATTGGTTGGGTAACTGGTCATAGCTATGTAGTTTATGCTCCCTTACTTCATGGTGCAACACAAATTATGTATGAAGGTGCACCTGATTTTCCTGATGCTTCAAGAATGTGGAATATTTTACAAAAATATGGCACAACGATATTTTACACCACACCTACAGCTCTTAGAATGTTTATGAAGTTTGGCGATGATATTCCAAACTCATTTGACCTTTCATCTTTACGACTTCTTGGAACTGTTGGTGAACCAATAAATCCTGAAGTTTGGAAATGGTATTTCAAAATTATTGGAAAGGAACAATGTCCCATCATTGATACTTGGTGGCAAACTGAAACTGGAGGAATGTTGATTTCTCCGTTGCCTGGACTGGAAACAATCCCTCTTAAACCAGGATCTGGAACTCTTCCTATTCCTGGTGTAACAATTTCTGTAGTTGATGAATTTGGAAAAAACGTTCCTGTAAACACAAAAGGTTACTTGATAATCAAAAATCCTTGGCCTGGAATGCTTTTGACGTTATGGGGGGATGATGAAAAATATAAAACAGTTTACTGGTCAAAATATGAAAATTCATACTATTCTGGAGATTATGCATTAAAAGATGATGATGGATATTTGTGGTTATTAGGACGTGCCGATGATGTTCTGAAAATTGCTGGACATAGAATTGGAACTGCTGAACTTGAGAGTTGCATAGTTTCTCATAATGATGTTGCAGAATCTGCTGTGTGTGGAATTCCAGATGATGTAAAAGGTGAAGCCATTATTGCATTCGTTGTTTTGAAACATGATGTTGCTACAACAACTATTGATTTAGAAAAACAATTGATTACAAAAATTAGAAGCGATGTTGGTGCTATTGCTTCTCCAAAACAAATTTACTTTGTTTCTAAACTTCCAAAAACTCGTAGTGGAAAGATTATGAGACGATTGCTAAAGTCTATTGCTAATGGTGAAAAAATTGGAGATGTTAGTACTTTAGAAGATGGTACTGCAGTTACTGAAGTACAAAGTGTTTTTGATGATCTTAAAAAAACCCTTGACAAAAAATCATAATTTTTATCTAATTTAATTTATGCAAATTTATTGATAATAACATTTCAAACATTTTTTTGAGTCCCTGGTATTCTAATTTTGAATTTTTATCAAATTGATGATATTCTTTTTCTTTAATTTTTTCTAATCTGTTGTTTGATTCCTTGAAGAATTCCTCATACTCTGTGATTCTTTCATCATTTAGTTTAGATAAATCAAAAATTACTGTGTTACTTCCAATCAAATTTTTATTTTCATCAAATAGGCTTGTTGCCTGCAATAACCCATCAAATGTGCTTCCATCTTGTTTTTTGAATGTGATTTTTCTGTCTGTGACTTTGCCTGTCTCAAACCATGTTTTTAGAGAATCATTCATCTCATTCCATGCCTCTTTAGGCACATGTTCAAATATTGGTTTCCCAATAATTTCTGATTTTGCATATCCTAAACCTGAAGCATATGTGGAATTACAATCTAAAATTATCCCAATTGAGTTAATTCTTCTCCACATAACTGGAGCATCTTTGAGTGTTTTTCTTGCTTCAGTTTGTGACATTTTTTAAAATAAAATTTACTTGTTATTAAATTGAAATCTTCTTAAAACCACTGATCTAGATTCTGACTTTTCTTCTCTAATGCCTTTTTCAATCTGTTTAGAGTTGATTGAATTCTATCTTCTGAAAAACTCCTTTCTTTTACCAGATAATTTGTAATTGCCTCATAATTTACTTCTTCAAAAACTATTTCATCCACATTTGCAACATCAGGTTCTAAGAAAATTTTTCTTATTTGCTGAAAATCAATTTCACTTAATTGTTCTTGGATTTGAGGAATATCTTCTAATCTAGAATGTTGTTTAATCATTTTCAATGCTGTTTTTGGACCAATCCTTTCAAATCCATTTGGATTAAAATCTGTACCAATCAATATTCCGACATCTATTAGTTCTTCTCTACTTAATCCTATACTATCTAATGTTTTTTGAGTTTCAATAATTTCTGGAAGTACATCAATGTACGTATTTCTATTGGGAATTTTTCTTCTTCCACTATTCGTAAAATTTCTTACTAATCTTTTTGCACCACATAAAATTGAATCAAAGTCTTGACTAGCTGATGCAAATGCTTGTCCTGTATTTGTCAGATGTGCAGCTGTTGCTTCTCCTTCTGATGGTGCATCAATATATGGAATCCCAAAACACCTCAAAAGATGTTTTGATTCTTTTACCATTCCATCTTTCATACTAGTTGTTTGCTGTGCAAATTTTCTAGCATCTTCCATGTTTCCTTCGGCTATTGCTTTTTCGTATTTTACAGTTGCATCTTTTTTGATCTGCTTTCTACGTTCAATTTCTGCAGTTTTTAATGATGGTGGTTTTCCATCAAATACATACACTGGTTTAATACCTAAAGACAAAAAATTCACGTTTCTATACAAAAGACCACTTAGATGACTTGTGATTCTTCCTTCTGCATCTGATAACTGTAACCCATCTGGACCTCTAATGCTTGCTAGGAACTGATAAATGGCATTGTACGCATCAATTGCAATTATTTTTGTTGAAAATGCCTCAAGAGTTGTTTTCTCTCTTACTACCAAATCTTTTAGATTTAATCCCATATTGTTTTATGAAATTTTATGCTATTTTGTGTTTGTTCTTTTATTTTGATCGGTATTTTCATTATTCTTTATTTTATACGACTTTTAAAAATCAATTTTAATACTGAGAAATTTTTACAAAAAATGTTATGGTTAAACTTGTTTTACCTGCCCATTTGGAAGATAAAATATTTGAAATGAAATTTAATTCTAATATTTTATCTGAAATTATTTCTTATTTCCCTTTCAATGAATCTGAAAAACAAGAGATCCATTTAATTTTAAAAAATAATTCCTTTTGTTTCAATTCTATTTTTTCAGATCATATTACTGATGAGAAATGGGGAGAAACTAAAGAACAAATTAAAAAGAAATTTCGTGATGAACTATTTGATATTGATACCATTTGATTAACTTGATTTGCTTTATTATGGAGTATTTTCTTATTTTTAATGCCAGGATAGCCAAGTGGTAAGGCGGCTGTCTCGAAAACAGCTACGTGAAAGCGTGCAGGGGTTCGAATCCCTTTCCTGGCGTATATATCTTAGTTAAACACCATAATCATTTTAGACAAAAATTAAATGTGATGGTAGGGGAGGGTTTTTTTTAAATTCTATTTTCTCATAAACCCTGA
>JAANXA010000057.1 GCA_018263505.1 Candidatus Nitrosopumilus sp. | reverse complement strand
AATTACAAAAAGCAATTGATAAAAGTTCAGGAATAACATCAATAACGTTAAAAAAATTAATCGAACATCAAGTGATCAAAGTTATCCATGGTTTTCCAAAAAAATACACATTAGAAGATTTTGAAAAGACATCTTATCTCATAGACTCTATGGCTGTATCGCATACTGATGAACTTAAAGATAGATTTGCAGATACATTCTCTTATCTTTAAGAATTTAGTTTAGAATTGGTATAACTATCAAATGACAATATACTTCATAAATCTTTGATTAGTGTTTAATGACAAATGAAATCTGGAGATCATTTTGATTTTTGTAACAGAATATTATTGAGCATTCAAACAACTCCAAAATCTGTTAAGGAAATTTCTGCTGAAACTAAAATTCGAATCACTACGGTTTACAAAATGATGAGTATTCTTGAAAAAAATAATTTGGTGTTGGTAACAGGAGTTTTTCATAAATATGGAAGATGTCGTCTTTTTCAATGCAATGGTAGTTTTAAATCGGCACACATAATTTTGCATAATCTTTTCTAAATTGAATTTGAAATGACAAATTTATTGTTTGAAAACTAGTATAACTATCAAACAAACATTATGATTAAGAATAGGACTGTCTGTTTATTAAAAATGGACATTCCCAAAATCAAGATATTAAAATTTTGTAATCTTATAATTTTTGGTGGATTTATTTTTGGATTAATGATGATGTCTGAAGTACCTTATTCTGATGCTGAAGAATTTATGATAAGTATTCCTTATGGTGCATTTAATCCAGAATTAAATACCCCTGCAGAAGTATGGTATGATCCTCCTGGACTTAGGATACATGTTGGTGATACTGTGACATGGTCAAATGATGATAGGGAAGGACACACGGTGACTAGTGGAGTGGGAGCTGGAAGATTTGATTGGATGGGTACAAAAAATCTTGGAACTCCAGATGGTATTTTTGATAGTGAGAGATTCATGCCAGGAGAATTATGGTCATACACTTTTGAAAAAGAAGGAACATTTGATTATTTTTGTGTGATTCACCCTTGGATGGAGGGAATGGTTTTTGTAGAAACTGAAATACCTGAATATCCTCATGATGCCACTGGAAAAAAATTTGAAGAATTTCCAATTTATCAAATAACTCCTGATCAGTCAGTAGAAATTAATTTTTCATGGGAACCTGTAGTTATCAAAACAAACGAAAAAGTAAATTTCATTTATAGATTCTATGATGCAGTATATGATCTTCCATTAAGAAAAATGCAATATGATATTTCTATTATTCATAATGGAAATGTAGTTTTTGATGAAAAAGATGCTGTATCTGGGGCAGGTGGAGATTATAGACAATGGATTTATGATGAACCTGGAACTACGATTGTGAAAATCAAAAACATTAGACCTTATGGAACCGTAGCTGAAATGGAAATCAAATTTACAGATAACACATCAGGGAGACTAGCTGATTTTAGTACTATTGTATATGATAATACTGAAAAAACATTTACAACTGAAAGAATTGTTCAACCAAAACAAACTTTGCAGTTTTATTATGAAATTGCAATTGCAATAATTGTAGTTCCAGCTATAATGTTACTTGTAGCAATAAAGTACATGTGGAAATCAAAACCTACAACATCAATTAATCAAGAGAGAAAGTCAAGCCCAATCTAAATGTCATGGAACTAAAAACAGAACTGCGAATCATTCGATGGACAATGATTGTTATGATCATTTCTGGTATGTTTGGACTAACTGTATTTTTTCTTTCAGAACCTTCTGATTCTACAAAAAGTGTTGCTTTAGGCACAAAAATTGTATTTTCTGGGTTTGGCGAAATTAATTTGCACAATCCTGAAAATGTGAATTTGTTTTCCACTAATATCTATCATGATACAAAATTAGGATTTCAAATTTCAAAACCAAATGATGACTGGGAAATTCATTCTGCACTTGATGATTTGAGTTCTAATGAATTATCTTCATTAAAAACAAAAGGATTCCTTGATGGGTTATATATAGAACAAAATCACAATAAACGATTCATGTTAACTGTATTTGATATACAAAAAGATGATTTTTCTTTACATAATTTTGTTGATCAACAAATATCTTCAATGGAATCTCAAAGAGATGTTACTATACCTTTTGAGCAGGTTTCACCAGAAAATGATTGGGCATTATTTGCAGTTGAATCTTCTGGTAATTCAATACCGTATGGTGAACAGATTTTGTTTCTAAAAGACAATAGACTATACATGTTGCAATATTCTGGAGATTCTCCGCAAACTCTTGACTCTGAACAGAAAAATGATTTTAAATTTATTATGGATTCATTTGAGGTAATCTAAATGAAAATAATTTTACTTTCGATGATTTTTTTGATTATTTGTATGGGTTTTTCTACCAATTTAGCATATGGGCATGGTTTAGGTGGTGAAATGCACCCTCCAAGAACTATTGGGGACAGAGACGCAACACTATCAATAGATGTTTCTCCTTCTACATTTGATCCAAATGATCCTGAAAATTTTGTCACATTGAAACTATTTGATTCAAACACCGAAGGAATAATTGAACATGTCACATTCATTTTGGAATTGAAAAAAGATGGGGATAGAATATTTCGATATATGTTCCATGATGAACTTGGAAATCTTAACTTTCGAGTAATCTCAAATGATTCTGAAAATATAGACATTCAAGGAGTTCGGGAGCCACTTTTGGGAGGCTGGATGAAAGAAAATGATCAAACTCTCACTCTCACAGGACCAATTTTTTCCTCAGGTGGTCTATACGAGTACAAAGTTGAAGTCCTTACAGTAGATTCTGATACACACATCTTAGATGAGAGAGTAGTGTTAGAAGGTGCAATCAGTCTAGCAGACGTAAAATCCTTTGAATTAACTGATTCTCAAAATCAATCTCATGATGTGCAGATTATATCGTATTTTGATACGATAAACGGCTTTGATTTTAATTTGAATCAGATGAGTTTCTCAATGCCTTTTGATTGGAATCAAGACTTGGAACAACTAAGTGTAGTTCATGAAGAAATTCGGGTTCCTAATACCTTCGGAGAATTTCTATCTACGAAATACACTGCTTATGTAAATGATATTTTGTTGCCTGACGAGGTTGTAACCATTGATGACTATTCCTTTGATGATAGGACTGTTCACATGGTGATTAACCGTGAACTAATCAAACAACTCAAGGAAGAAGCAATCAAAAAATCTGATTCGCAAATAGATTTTCGTTTGGAGACAAGTGATAAAGTACAATTCCCTCTGGAATTTGCAACACCTGATTATAGATTCAAAGTATTTCTTTCTTGGGAGCCTGAAACCATTAGTGCTGGAGAAGAAGTAACATTTTTTGTTGACTTTGATGAACTCTTTAGTGCTAAAACAAAAAGAGTAACAGAATATGATCTTACAGTAATTCAAAATGATTCTGAAATTTACAAAAAACACTTGACGGGCAACATAAACTCTGATGTTTCAAATTCACACAGCATTACATTTGAACCAGAACATATAGGCACTGCAAATCTTTTCTTTGAAAACATTGATGGAAACTCTCTTTCAAAGGGCAATTTCATTATAGTGATTGAATCTCCTAATGGCTCACAAGAACCTACTGTATCTGACTCTGAAATTCCTACATGGATCAAAAATAATGCTAATTGGTGGGCAGAGGATAGTATAGACGATGAGACGTTTGTTCAAGGAATCCAATTTTTAATTAAACAAAATATTTTACAAGTTCCAAATACTTTGTCCCAAGAATCTGAATCAAACGATATTCCTACATGGATCAAAAATAATGCTAATTGGTGGGCGGATGGCAGTATTGATGATACAGCATTTCTTCAGGGCATTCAATATTTGATTAAAAATAGAATCATTGCAGTGAATTGATTTCTAGGAAAATATGGTGGTTTTGAAATGAATTCGTGTAAAGGAATCTGTCTCAGTCTGGAACTCAAAAAATTCAATGGAAAAACTAGATATGAAAATAACCAGAAACACTGTCCTCAATGCAGTATTTTCATAGACTGTCCTGATGTAAGATGTCCCTGTTGTTGTGTTTTACGAATTACCCCAAGAGCAGGAAAGTCTCGTAAACAGTTCCAAGAAAGAAAAGATGAGTCTAGATACTAGAATATGTTTAATTTAAAAAAACAATTCAGAATAATCATCTTACTTTCACTATTTGTTCTCCCGTTTCTTCCAATCTCGTATGCTCATCTTGAACAAAGAAGTTCAGGGGGCGTAATGCAAGGAGATTACTTTTCATACATTGGGTTTGAGCCTAGAAATCCTGCACCTGATGAACCTGTAAAAATAATCTTTAGTATTCAAGATGAAAATGGAAATGATCTCTATGACATTCAAACTATGGTGGAAATTTACAGTGATAGCATGGAAAAAAGAATATTCTATGAGTCTTGGACTGAACGAAATATTGGAGATTTTGAGATACCTTTTGTTTTTGAAAAATCTGGAACATATCAGATAATTCTAAACATTTCTGAAGAAGACAATCTTCAAGAACATGTTATTGCACCTCGCCAGATACCTTCTAATTCTTCAGATTGTAATTGTACTAGAGTACTATTCAATGTCTCAGTTTCAGAAAACTGGGATAATATTTGGAACTCTCTAATGGTAGTTATCATAGTGTTGCCATGTAGTGTCTTTGGATATGCAATGTGGAATAATTATAAAAACAAAAAAGATTCACAACAAAAGTTGAGCAAACATGAAACACTTCGATATATGATTATGTTCTTAGCATTTGCAGGAGGAATAGTCCATTTGTCTATCTATATTGATCATGCACCACTTCGTGTAGAATATGGAATGTTTCTACTATTAGCTGCAATTTCTCAAATTGGGTTTGGGGTATTGGTTTTGTCAACTGTATTGTTTGCTCCAAACATGTCCCAAAAAGAACTCAGAATTATTTATCGTAGAAATATGGCAGTTTACCTATTTGGTGTGATTGGATCTGCTGTTCTAATCGGACTTTACATCTATGCTGTAAGTTTTCCTCCTCCTTTATCTCCAGAAAACCATCCAGAACATGTTGACATCTCAGGAATAATTGCAAAGACTCTAGAAATTGCCTTGATAGGAGTTATTGTCTATATAATGAATTTGGAATGTAAGCTAAAGAATGAAAAACAGATTACAAGAAGCAGTTGATAATGACAAAAGTCATACAACTAGAATAAGTGATGCTTAGAATTATTCCTAAAATAGTCAGCGATTTAAAAAAAAGTCAATATTTACTAGCCTAAATTATAGTCTATCTTGGAAAATAAAACATCACAGCAATACCAATCAAAACAATCCCTGAACCAATGATCTCAAATCTATCTGGTCTTTTCTTATCTACCCAATATCCCCAAATTATTGACGATACAACAAAGATTCCTCCATAGGTAGCATACACTTTTCCAAAATTTTCAGGCTGTAAAGTCATAATCATCCCGTATGAAAATAGAACTAATCCGCCAACCAAACCAAAAATCTTTCCTTTATGATTTCGTAACCACCTCCAAACAAGATATCCTCCACTAATTTCTAATAGTGACGCAAAAAAGAATACACTTAGAGTTGAAAGAACTATTTCGACCAAACCTTCTCACCTTTTCGCGGATAGTAGAAAATTACCAATACCCCAATTACTGCAATTATTGTACCAATGATATCAAAGTTGTCAGGTTGTACCTCATCAATTAACCAACCCCATAATATTGCCATCACAGTAAAGACTCCTCCATAAGCTGCATAGACTCTATGAAAGTGGATCTTCTGAAATGTCGGAACTATTCCATACAAAAATAATATAAAACCACCAACTGCACCTAAAACAAAACTAAAATCCTCACGCAGCCAAAGCCATACCAAATACCCTCCACCAATCTCACAAAGACCTGCTAGAAAGAATAGTACAACTGAAGTGAGGTAATTCTTTGATTTTTTTTCCCATGTCAGTTCAGTTATTTTTTCAATAATGTACATGAGCAATGCATCTTGAAATTGCCTTTCTTTGTTGCCCATTTGAGTAGAGGCATTATAGCTATGCGAAGCTCTTTTCCTCGCTTTGTAAGTGTATATTCTACACGCGGAGGAATCTCATTGAATGCTTCCCTTGAGATGATGTCCTCTTTTTGTAATTCTTTGAGCATTGTTGCCAAAGTTGAAGGACTAATTCCACTTAGCTCATCTAATAATTCATTGTATCTTAGTGAACCATGATTACCAATCTCATTTACAATTAACAGACTCCATTTCTTTCCAATTGTTTCAATAACTCCATCAAGTGGACACAAACAAACTGCATTACTATGATGATTCAAAGTCACTACATTACTTCGAACTTTGTATGTTAAATACTTTGAATTTTGTAGTAGCAGCGTGCCTGAAACAATTCAAAAGAGCAAATCCGAATTAGGATTAACAATATTTATAATTATTATCAGTGGTGCTTCAGCAAGTTTACTATTGCTTCCTCCCTTAGGAATAATTCCTTATGCAACATTTCGAGATGTTGCAATAATTCCATCGGTAATCATCATATTTGCAATAGGAATATTATCTCATTCAAAGTTTCCAAGACTTTCGAGTAGGTTGTTCAAGGGAATGGCTGCAGGAGCTATTGCATCGTTTGCACTTGAAGCAATTCGAATTCCTGGTTACATGTTTGCAAAATGGATTCCAATGGATAGTATGATTTCTCTTCCAGGATTATTTCTTACTGAAAAAATTACTGCACTCTCTGAAGTAAAACAAGTTGTTATGCAATCAGGTGTTCCAATGAACTTGTACCATGCACCAATGGATGCATTTCTAGCAGGAGGGCTATGGCACTTTTGGAATGGTGCAACATTTGGTATCATCTATGCATTACTAATTGGAAAAGGGAGATGGTGGTATGGCATGATCTGGGCAATAGTAATTGAGATAACAATGATGTTAGCTCCATATCTTATTGCAATGAAAGGACCTTTTGGCATTGAACACATGGATGGTTACAACATATTTGTAATTACATTGGTTGCACATCTATTGTTTGGTGCAGTGTTAGGATTACTTGTTCAAAAATGGAAGAAAGATGATAATTTTATTTTGAATTTGAACAAGGGGATGGATTGATTGGAAGAAAAAGAAACAAAAAAACAATTTTGTGGATATTGTCCAGTAGACAAATGTCTTTTAGATTGTAAAATTTGTAATCCCAAAGACAAATCAGGAGATTGTTGTAGCTGTGAATAGAAAAATAACTGGAATAGAAATTTCCCTTGCCATTACCCGAAATTACTATGGAACAGGTAGACTTTGTAGATTCTGAAGTTCAAGATGCATTTTCACTACATTACCTTCATACTTGTTTGGAAAAATTTGCCAAAATTGCATTGAACATTACAGAACCTGCACATCATGATAATGCATCAAAGTGTAATGCATGTAATTTGAAGAGTTTTTGTGATTATAAATTATGAATCAGTGAACTTCATTCTTACACTTTTCACAACAAGTCATTCCATTTTCTTCATTAATTGTAACTGGTACTCCTGAGGAGTAACAACTTCTACACATTCCTCTACGCATAATTCTATTAGCAGAATAATCTGATAAATCATTCCCCCTTTAATGAGTATGATACAATGGTGAGATCACATCCCCCAAAAAACGGGGGGAGATTAAAATTACAATAATACCATACGACAACAGTGTTACAAAAAGCAGAAAACTTTGCTAAACTAAAGCACCAAGGACAATTAAGAGCAGACAAAAAGACACCGTATCATTCTCATTTAGAACAAGTTGTGGTACAATTAAAAAAAATGGGGGTTGTTGATAATGACATACTATGTGCAGGTTGGCTACACGATACCATAGAAGATACTAGTGTAGATTACGATGAAATTATGAAAGAATTCAATGAAAAAATCGCAGATT
>JAANXA010000056.1 GCA_018263505.1 Candidatus Nitrosopumilus sp. | reverse complement strand
TACCCGACTAGTCAAAGTACAACAAGAAAGACAATATGTCACACAATTAGGAACAGCACCTTGGCAAAGTAAAGTGGTAAAGTTGGCAGACATTATTGCCAATTTCAAGGATCTTCCAAATGGTTACACTGAAAAAGAAATTCAAGACACCAAGGTGAAAGCAAAAATCCCATACATTGTGGCAATAAAATCAGAACTAGTTACCAGACCTGAAACCCCCAACATTGAATCAGCATTGAAAACACTCAATGAATTGTTAGAAAAACACAATCAAGGAAAAATGATATTCTAAAAAAAAGACAAAGAATTAAGGATAATTGAAAATAATTGTTTAGGTTTTCTTCTTTCTTCTTACTATGATACTATTACTCAATCTACAAAATAAAATCTTTGTTGGATGTTGATTAAATATTGAAGTCATATAGGATAACATTCGGATTTCAAACAAAACATTGTCGTGGAAGATTTTGTGAAAATTAGTTTGTGAAATTAAATTAATTATTTTCTAAAACATAGTATTCGTACTACTTTTATTCTTGTTTGTCGTGCAGAAATTAATAACATGGATAACAAAACGAGTTATCTTTGGAAAAATCTACAATCAAGGAAAAATAGCTTGAGTTGTGTAAAAATTACACATTTGCTTTAAATTATCACAGTTTAGTTGAAAATGTGATGAATGGTGATGCTTTTCTCAAATGTATTGATATTCAATGTGGTTTAGAATATCCAATAGAGAGCACTAATGTTCAATGTGAAAAAGGACATCTATTAGATGTAAAATACAAAAACAAACCTTCAGAAAATCTAAAAGATGTTTTTTACAAAAGGCGTAATCCACAAGGAAGTATTTTCAATGAAAGTGGAGTATGGCGATTCAGAGAACTGTTAAATTTTTGTCAAATAGATACAGAAGATATTGAACAATGTTCAAAATTTTTGGTTTCATTAGATGGTGCAGAAGGTAGACTTTCAAAACCATACCACATGACAAAAGCCTCAGAATTCATAGAGATTCAAAGTGATAATTTGTGGTTACAACCAGAAGGATACAACCCAAGTGGTTCATTCAAAGATAATGGGATGGCAACTGCAGTCACTCATGCAAAAATGGTAGGTGCAAAAAAAATAGTGTGTGCATCTACAGGGAATACATCAGCTGCTGCAGGAATGTTTGCAGCAAATGAAGGAATTAATTGTGATGTGTATATTCCAGCAGGTCAAATTGCTCCAGGAAAACTCAGTCAAGCATATCAATATGGAGCTCAAATTCTTGAAGTTGATGGAAACTTTGATGATGCATTAAAACAGTCTTTAGACGATGCAAAAAATCATGATGGGTACACAGTAAATTCTGTAAATCCATTTAGAATCGAAGGTCAAAAAACAATTCCATTTAGAGCATTAGAATATCTTAACTGGGAGGCACCAGATTGGATTGTATATCCAGGTGGAGCATTAGGGAATACATCAAGTTGTGGAAAAGCTTTGATGGAATTATATGAATGGGGATGGATAAAAAAAATTCCCAGAATAGCAGTAATCAATTCTGAAGGTGCAAGTACGTTATCAGATTTGTATAATGGAAAATTTGAAGATGAAGAGTTACGATGGAATAAAGGAAAACCAAATACAGAATTGATTTCTAGATATTATGATCATCTAGATAAAGAAGGTTTAAGACCAAAAACAAAAGCCACTGCGATACAAATTGGAAGACCTGCAAATATTCTAAAAGGTTTACGAGCATTAGAGTTCACTAATGGAATAGTAACAACGGTGACAGATTCAGAAATGCTTGATGGTATGTCAGTTGTAGGATTAAATGGGTTTGATTGTGAGATGGCATCAGGTGCATCCGTTGTAGGAATTAAAAAACTAATCAGTGAAGGAGTTATGAAAAAAGATGATACAGTAGTAGGAATTTTAACAGGTAGACAAAAAGATGCAATGTTACCAGTAAACTATCATAATAATTCTGAAAACAGATTTGCAAATCCGCCTAAAAATTAATGATATTTTTAATTAATCAGGCTCAATTTATGATCTTAAGAGTTAAATCGTAGTTTTGTAAAATTATTCTTACCAAAAGATGGTGCAAAAAAACTAAATGAATAGAGAAAATAATTATTCTCAGAAATATTATCGGAGAAAAATATGGTAGATTTATGGGTTGAAATTTCTGCCCTGATTGTATTAATCGGATTGTCTGGATTTTTTAGTGGTCTAGAAGTAGCTCTGGTTGGAATTAGGAAGTCAAAAGTAATTCAATTATACAATGAAGGTAAAAAAGGATCTAAGGCACTACACAAACTAAAAACAAATCCCAGTTGGATGATGTCAAGTGTAAATCTAGGAAATAATCTGGTAAATGTTGGTGCTTCAGCTCTTGCAACAAGTGTTGCAATTAGACTTTTTGGAAATGATGGTTTAGGAATTGCAGTAGGGGTAATGACATTTTTAATTTTAGTATTTGGAGAAATTACTCCAAAAACATATTGTAATGCAAACTCTACTAAAATTGCATTAAGATATGCCCCAGTTTTGCTAGGGTTTAGTTATGCATTTTATCCAGTTGTAAAATTTTTCGAAATTATTACTCGAGGGGTAGTAAAAATTACAGGTAGTAGTTACACACCTCCACCAATCACCGAAGAAGAAATCAAAGGAGTAATTGATCAAGGATTAGAAGAAAAAGCAATTGAGAAAGAAGAGATGGAATTAGTTCACGGTGCTCTGAAATTTGATGATACAGTAATTCGCTCTGTTATGACACCTAGAACTAAGATGTTTACATTAAACTCAAAGACGCTCCTTTTTGAAGCACTTCCACAGATAAATCAAAGTGGACATTCAAGAATTCCAATTTATGGAGAAACTAGAGATGATATTGTAGGATTTATTCATGTTAGAGATGTTCTCAAAGAATTAGAAATAGACAACAAAATGGTAACGTTAGAAGAAATTTCAAGAAAACCAGTATTTGTATCGCAAGAAAAAATGGTTAGTTCATTATTAAAAGAAATGAAGGGAAGAAAAACACACATGGCAATAGTAGTAGATGAGCATGGTGGAGTTGAAGGATTAGTTACGCTTGAAGATTTGTTAGAAGAAATTGTAGGAGAAATTGAGGATGAAACAGATCTTACAAGAAAGACAGGATACGAAAGAATTGATCAAGACACCATAATTACAAACGGCGATATTGAAATTGATATTGTAAATGAAGTTTTTAAAACTAGAATTCCCGAAGGAGACGACTATGCATCACTTAATGGGTTCTTACATGAAAGACTTCAAGATATCCCACAAGAAGGAGACAAGGTCGAAGTGGATGAACTCAGAATCATAGTGGAAAAAGTCTCAAAAAATATCCCACAAAAAATCAGAATTGAAAAAATTAGAACTTAATCTTTTTTTGCAAAATATTCTTGTAATTTTTGTTTCTTTTCTTTCATGTGAAAAATAGATTCAGTATGAGAAAATGCATCTTCATATGATTTATCAAATAACATTGCTTGCAACAACATGTGATTTTCAGGAATTACAATTCCTGTTTGATCATCTGAATACATCATTTGAACAGTGTCACCAATTGACGTAGTCATATTAGCATGAATGTGAATCATGTTAGTGTCAGTAAAATTAAATCCCATATTCTCAGCATAGTCCCTTACATCTTTAGTGCCTTTTGCAGTCCAAAGTGTGGCCACACCAAATTCATTAGTAAATAATTCATGAATTTCAGAGGGTTTTGGTGCTGTCTCTTTGAATCTGATATCCATAATATGCAAATGCATTTGTCTGGTTGGAACTTTAATTGCACGTACATAAAGTGGTGTATCCTTACCAAAATACAATTTAACATCATCTCCATGATGAGGTTTTTCAGTCATCTCAATTGTGTCTGAAACTTTCTTTTCTGTTTGTTCAATGTCTGCCCATCTTCTAACTAAAGTAACATCAAATCGAATTAAATTATCTCCAAATTTTTCACGTAGTGGTTCTAAAATCCTACCCATTCCAGTAACATTACAACTACCTTGCATGACATGTTGTTGCCTTAATGCAAGATCATAATTTGCTCTGGAGTTAAACAATAAATCAGAAACAGATTCATCACCAGTAGTTGATTCACCACCCTGATAAATTGCAGGGATATTTTTTGGAACATACAAATTTTTCTTGTTTTTATAACCATGTCCGCCTGGAGCAGCATCGATAACTAAATCACATTGATCAAGAGCAGACTCTATAGACCCAGATATTTCATAATCAGAAAAATCGTTTAATTTTCTTTCAGGAACATAAACATCTAATCCCCTAGATATTGCCACATTTACTTTCTCATCTGGAGAATATTTTCCAACACCAATTACTGTAATTTCTGGATCATCTTTCAGAAAAGATGTAATTCTACTTCCAATTGAACCATAACCATTAACAAAAATCTTTTTCATATTGATTCTAAATACTGATGGTTATTTAGGAATATACTTCAAAGAATTGATGTAATAAAAAAACAAAGTCAAATGTAATGATAAAGGTGAAAGTAAATATCGCAAAAGACTAAATGTGTAAAATAGACTCAAAAGTTATTGATACATGGTCCATCACTTGGTATAGGTGCCGTTATTGCATCAATAGTGATCATAGGAATATTTTTTGGTTTTAATGGAATTACAAATGAATCAGAACTTGTCATAGAACCTACTACCAAACAGATTGGGCCTGCAAAGATTACCATGAATACATTTTACGGGAACGGTTCTCCAATTCTTGGAAATAGTGATGCCAAAGTAACACTAGTTGAATTTGGAGATTATCAATGTCATTTTTGTAATGTCTTCTTTCATTCTACTGAAGACAAAATATTACAACAATATGTAGAGACAGGTAAAGTAAAGATGATCTTCAAGGATTACACAATCATAGGTCCTGATTCAATAAATGCATCCCATGGAGCACATTGTGCTGGAGAACAAGGATTGTTTTGGGAGTATCATGATGTGTTATACTCAAATTGGACTGGTGAAAATAATGGATGGGCATCATCAGAAAATCTTCTTAAATTTGCTCAAGAGATAGAATTAGATACAAATCAATGGTCTGAATGTATGAATAATGGAACCTATTCAGATATTATTCTTGCAAGTAATAATGATGCAAAAACACTAGAACTAACAGGAACTCCAGCATTTTTTATAATTGGTCCTGATGGACAAGTTTCAAAATTATTTGGTGCACAGCCTTTTGAAACATTTGAGAATATCATTGAAAATGAGTTAGAAAGATAGATCATCGATCATTTTGAAAATAAAATTTTATTTAAAAAAGAAATTTCTCCTTCCTAGTTTTATCAGATTTACTCAATAACCTTATTAATGAATTATCGGAGCCAAGCTTATGGCAGCTGGAATAGACGATATTGCAATTTACATTCCAAGATTATACATTGATGCAGAAGATTTTGCAAAAGCTAGAGGATTAGACCCAGTAAAATTACAAAAAGGTCTAGGAGTATCACAAATGGCATTAGTTGATTCTAATCAAGATCCAGCAATTCTTGCAGCAAATGCATGTTTGAAAATTATGCAGAAAAATAAACTATCACCAGAAGATATTGGAAGATTATACGTTTCAACTGAATCATCATTTGACGAATCAAAAGCAATGAACTCCTATGTTATTGGAATGTTAGAACAAGTGTATGGTAAAGGTGCCTTTGAACATTGTGGTGGAATTGAGACTAAATTTGCATGTGTTAGTGGTTCTTATGCACTTTATGACAATACAAATTGGATTAGAGCAGGGGAAGCAGAAGGGAAATATGCACTTGTTGTGGTATCAGATATTGCAAAATATGACAAAGGTTCTAGTGGAGAGATGACTCAAGGTGCAGGTTCAGTAGTCATGTTACTTAATGACCAACCACGATTATTAGCATTTGATCCTAAAGTAACTGCCACATCAATTAAAGATGAATATGACTTTTACAGACCATTTGGGAAAGAGACACCTATTGTTCATGGCCAATATTCAAATATGTTATACATGATTCAAGTAAGAAAAGCCCTTGAAGCATACAAGAAAAAAATAATTTCAACAGGACTAGTCAAACTTGAACAAGGTGAAACAATTTTAGATCATATGGACTACATCAACATGCATTTACCTTATAGTAACATGGGCAAAAAAGCACTTGCATATTTAGTAAGACATGAGTGGCGTCAACTTCCAAGATGGAAGAGGGTGTTAACTGAAATTGGAATGGATGAACCAGTACCAAAAGATCCTCGTGGAACAATTGAATCAGTCTTAGGGGATGAAGAATTTATGACAAAAGATCATGAATTTACTAAATTGTTTACAAAAACTTCCGAATATCAAGAAGTGTATGAATCAAAACTTGCAAGTTCATTAATTGCATCAACAATGATAGGGAATTTGTATACTGCATCATTATATCTAGGATTTAGAAGTAGTCTAGAATTTGAGTTTCAAAAAGGAATTGAGTTAGAAGGGAAGAGAGTAGGGTTTGGTTCTTACGGTAGTGGAAGCAGTGCAATGGTGTTTAGTGGAGTTATTCAATCAGGGTATAAAGAAATTGTAAGGGATATGAATTTAGAAAACGAGTTAGGAGACAGAAGAAGATTAACACTTGAAGAATATGAAATTTTACACGAAAACAAACTAACATTAGAAGATCCAGTTTTACAACCAAAGAGAGAATTTGTATTGACAAATGTAAAAACAGATGAAGAATCTAGAGGCGAAAGACGTTATGTCTTCAATGAATAACCAATCAAACGAATTTATTCAAATTTCAATTAAACAAAATAATGGATGAAGAGATTAATCCTGTAAAAGAATATTTGTTTGAATATATAGAAAAATCTACAACAATTCCAGAATTAATTAAAGAACAAAAATTTGATAAAGTTATTGAAGAGATAACAGCCAATTGTTATGACAAAATTAGTAAAATAGGCATAAAAGATGAAGCAATAGGAATTTTTGCCACAGGAATTTTACATTATTTACTAACTAATGCATTACTAAACAGTCAAAGAAAAGTCGAATATGAAGGACAGGAACTAGATATTGTTATTCCAGACATCAAAACATTAGAAAAAGACCCAAAGATGACTTTGGTTATTTGTATTCCAAAATCATCAGACAAAAAAGTAATTGAGCAAAAAATTTCTCAATTAGAAAAAATTCAACCAATTAAAGAAAATATTTGGTTAGTATTATCAGAAGAAATTCAGATAGAGAGAAAATCATTTGTGTTATCTGAAGAGAATTTATCATTCAAAAAAATAATTTTTGAAATTGCACAGTTTAGTAATGTAAACGGTACAAACAAATTTAAAATTTTACGAATTTGATAAAATTATTTCATTAAAGATTTCAATTCAATATTTTTTCTAAAAGTTCTATACAATGAGGTATCACTCAAATCTTTAATGAATGGAATGGAACCTAAAACATTGATTCCCGTTATATTCTCTAAATCAGATGTGAGTTGTTTTACAGGATATCCATTATCAAAATTATTAATGATAATTCCATGAATTGGGATTTTGTATTTTTGACACATTTTTACAGTCATTACAGTATGATTAACAGTCCCAACTTTGGTTCTAGTTACAATGATTGTAGGAATTTTCATTTCTTTGATTAAATCAGTAATAAAATAGTTCTTAAGAACAGGAGTCATAACACCACCCATTCCTTCAACTAAAATTGTATCATGAAGTTTTGATAATTTTTTGAAACTGGATAAAACAGTTGAAACTTTTGGTTTTATTTTTAATTTCTTCCAAGCAGTATAAGGAGATGCTGCAATTTTGAAAAATTGGGGATTTACTAAATTTTCAGGATCATTGACTTGTGCAGCATTGGATAAAATTTCAACATCTTCAGATTTGAATCCTTTTTTTTGTGCAGTTCCTGCTGCAAAAGGCTTCATCACACCAACATCGATCCCCATCTTTCGAAGAGTAACAGTTAATCCTGCAGTAACGTATGTTTTTCCAACGTCAGTGTCAGTTCCAGTTATGAATAAAGATTTCAATAAACTGGATTTACAAGTATTAGTTGATTAACTCATCGGTTAATTTCAGAGATTTTTGATATACTACCTTGTTTTTTCGTTTTTCAAGGTCATTAATTCATTTTACACAAATGTTGATCTTAAAGGTTATGGTCTAAAGGTGAAATTAAAATAATATCACATAATACTGATTAGAACACCATTTGGAGATATTTTTTTATATCGATTTTGGTGTATCGTGTATCTATTACAGCACCAGTCATATTATTTCTCAGTGGTGGAATGTTTTTGATTTGTCCAGTTCTTTGAGACAGTTTATTTTTTGAACATAATCCACAATCTTATGCCTATTGGAATACCTACTGCTAAAACAATTAGGACTGGAATGATTATTTCCATCTGTTCCATGTATAGAATAATTTTGATGTCTTTAAAAAAAATGTTCAGTATTTTCTAATTATTCATTCTGTCAATTCCATTTCTTACAAACAGGACAGACCCAAAATGCTATACCAAATGCTGAAATCCCATCACAGTTAATTTTTCTATCCACATTACAATATAGGATTAATACTACTTGACAAAATCTCTTATGTTCAAATTTGAAAAACAATAAACTGTCCTGAATGTTGATATACCCAAATATACACAACACATTCAATGTATAAAAATATCCTAGTTCCACATGCAGGTACTTCTGCAGGAGATAAAGCACTTAAACATGCAGTACACATTGCAAAAAATAATTCATCAGAAATTCTAATTTTGCATGTTGTCGAATCATTGCAAAAACCTCCAACATTTGCTTTATCTGGAACAGAGAGTAAGGCATTGGCAAGGGAGTTTAAGAAAGCAGCAAAACAGTCATTGATTAATAGAAAAAAAGAGATGGAAAGAAAAGCAGAATTTTACAAATCAGAAAATATCATTATCAAATCCAAAGTAGTTACCGGGTATGCAGATGAAGTCATTACAAAATATATCAAAAAACAAAAATTTGATCTAATTGTAATGGCAAAAAGAAAAAAGTTGTCTGGGATTAAGAGACTATTATCTCTAGGCAGTGTATCAAGAAAAATTGTCGAAATTGGAAAATGTCCTGTATTGTTAATTGATGCTTGACTCATTAATGGGATAAATTTTTAGATTATTCAACATATTTTGTTAGTGCTTATAGGAAAAATTCTATTTTATTACGGTGACAGGAGATTTGGCTTTATGTAGTACAAAGTTTGATGTACTTCCAAAGAACAACTCTTTTGGGAATCCCATACCTCTTGAACCAATTACAATTTAATCAATTTTATTCATTTTTAAATAATGAATCAAGTAAGATATCGAAAAAGTTCCAACTAAGCCATTGCTAGGAAATCCAACAAGTAATGTTTTTTCCCCAGAGTTTAATTTCATCATTTTTAACTAACATAATGTACAAAAGTAATAGTTAAAAGAAAAACCCTGATTTCTTGAATTGATTTTCAGTTATGATAATTTTGATTTGATTTAAAATAATTGAAATGAATAATGAAAATATGAATAATACATTTGTGAAAGATGTAATGAGTAAAAAAATTCTAACAGTAAACAAATCAATGTCAATTCAGGAATCTGCACAAAAAATGAAAGTATCAAACATCGGATGTGTGATGGTAGTAGATAACGATACACCAATAGGAATTGTTTCTGAAAGAGATTTTGTAATTAAAATTGCTGCTGAAGGAATACCATTATTTACAGAAATATGTGAAGTGATGTCACAACCATTAATCACAGTTAATCATGATGAAACAATCTGGGAAGCATCTGAAATTATGAAAAGCAAAGGTATCCATAAACTTCCTGTGAAAGAAAAGGGTAAGATTGTAGGAATAATAACAACTACAGATATTGTCAAAATTTCAAGTGTTGGATCTGACTCACAAATGCGTAAAATATGTGATCAAATCCTAATGAGAATTTCAGATAAATAAGTAAAAATTGATTTTATATTATGAATTATTTAGAGATTTAATCGATTTAGGACATTTAGTGCGTTTTTCCTTTCAAAATCAAAAAAAGAAAGATACAAGGAATAAGAGTTTGTCAATTTTAATCGGTTAATTATTAAGATCTGAAATTAAACAAATGTAGTTGAAAAGTTCGGTTTGGCATCCAAACACACAGATGAAAGAATGGGATTCATTTGATAAAATTACTAAAGGGAAAGGAGTATGGTTAATCGATTCTAAAGGTAACAAATTACTTGATGCAGTAGGTTCAATGTGGTGTAATGTGTGGGGGCATTCAAATCCAGAATTAATCAAAACAATCACAAATCAAAGTAAAAAACTACAGCATTCTTCGATGTTTAATCTTACAAATGAGCCTGCAGAAGAACTAGCAAAAAGACTTGTAAAGATATCTCCAGGCATGCACAAGGTGTTTTACTCAGATAATGGGTCTTCTGCAATGGAAATTTCAATCAAAATTGCATTGCAGTATTGGAAAAATATAGGGGAGAAAAAGAAAACAGAAATTGCTACAATAGAAAATGGGTATCACGGGGATACATTTGGTGCAATGTCAGTTGGTTTTGTTCCAGAATTTTTTGGTAAATTTAAAAAACAATTATTTTCAACAATCCAATTCCCAGTTCCAAACAAATACAGATTACCTAAAAATTATTCATTGAATGATTATCAAAATCAATGTTTAGAAAAGATTGAAAAAAGATTTTCTAAAAATAATAACATTGCAGCTTTTGTAATGGAGAGTGGAGCTCAAATGGCAGGAGGAGTTATAATATTTCCAAAAAGTTTTCAAAAAAAGATCAGACAATTATGTAAAAAATATGATATTTTGTTTGTTTTAGATGAAATTGCTACAGGTTTTGGAAGATTGGGTTCTATGATACAATATGAAGAACAAAAAAGTACACCAGACATTGTAGCATTTGGGAAAATGTTGACGGGAGGATATCTTACAATGGCAGCTACATTAACAAACAAAAAAGTTTATGATTCATTTTCAGGAGAATTTAACGAATGGAAACATTTGTTTCATGGACATACATTCACAGGGAATCCTATTGCTGCTGCTGTAGCAAATGAGAATCTCAAAATGTATCAAAAAAATAATTTGATTAATAAAATTCAAAAAACATCAAAAATCTTTACAAATTTTTACAAAGAAATTTCAGAAATGGATATCGTTGGAGATATCAGACACAAAGGAATGTTGATGGGAATTGAATTAATATCAGACAAATTAAAAAAGACTCCAATCAATCCTAAAAAATCCATAAACAAAATATTTTTTGAGGAAGGAAAAAACCAAGGCATCTATCTCAGAACATTAGGCAATATTGTAATGTTAGTACCACCTTTAGTAATTTCTGAAAAAGAACTAAATTTACTCCTAAATAAGACGATTAAAACAATAAAAAATGCAACCCCACAAATAATTTGATTGTTAACCCCTGAATTTTTTAGAGTTAACCTTTCCATTATTGTTATAAATGGAAAAACTATTGAAAAAGCATGGACAATGTTGCATTCATCAAAGAATGTCAAGAAAAAGTTTTTGCAGGGACTCACATATCCTCAGAAGACGCAGAAAAATTACTCAATATTCCTGATGAAAATTTAAAAGATCTAGCAAAATGTGCAAATGAGATCACACAAGATTTCAATGGTAAAAAAATAGATGTTGAACAATTAAACAATATTAAAAAAAATGCATGTAGTGAAGATTGTACTTTTTGCGGACAATCAGCATTTTTCGACACAGGTGTAGATACATATCAACTACCCAGTCCAGAAGAAGTGGTAAGTAAAGCGATAAAAGCAAAAGAAGAGGGTGCAGAATCGTATTGTTTAGTTGCAGCATGGAGAGAACCATCAACAAAAGATTTTGAAAAAGTGTGCAACATCATAGAACAAATCAATCAAAAAGTTGGAATAAGTGTAGAATGTAGTTTAGGTTTTCTCACACCGATACAAGCAACAAAATTAAAAGAACTTGGCGTTAAAAGATACAATCATAATTTAGAAACTGCAAAATCAAAATTCGCAGAAATTTGTACTACCCATACATATGAGGATAGATTAAAGACATTAGCAATAGCACGTAAAGCAGGGTTAGAGTTATGCACAGGGGGAATTATTGGTTTGGGAGAAACAAGAGAACAGAGATTAGAATTAACATTGGAATTAGCAAGACTATATCCTGAAGAAGTAACCATCAACATTTTAGTTCCAGTTCCAGGTACACCATTAGAATTACAAGCTGAATTAAAAAATTCAGAAATTGTAAGAATGTTTGCAGTAATTAGATTCCTATTGCCAGAATCTGTGATAAAAATTTCAGGAGGAAGAGAAACAATGCTTAATGACTCAGGAGAAGAGTTGTTACAAAGTGGTGCCAACGGGATTATTACTGCAGGGTATTTGACTATGGAAGGGAACGAGGCTGAAAAAGACCTTAAAATGATAGAAAAGATTGGCCTTCAAGCATAAACTAGATTTTATTGATTTAGAATTAGAAGTAATAAAGCAGAAAAATCTGTATAGAAAATTAAGATATGGGAAAATTCAGGGCTCACACATTACAATTAATGGTAAAAAATTATTGAATCTTAGTTCAAATGATTACCTTGGAATCCCAATTAGAAAGAATCAAGTTAAGCAACTTCAGTCTAGCTCTAGATCAGTTTCAGGAAATGATGAATCATATAAAAAATTAGAAAAAGTTCTTGCAAAACATAAATCACAACAAAACAGTTTGATTTTCCCTACAGGATACATGGCAAATCTAGGAGTCATCTCATCAATTGCAAAAAAAGGAGATGTGATTTTTAGTGATGAATTGAATCATGCAAGTATTATTGAGTCATGTAAATTATCTGATGCAAAAATTTCAATTTACAAACACAATAACATGCAAGATTTGAAAACAAAGTTAAAACAAAAAGGGAAAAATAAATTCATAATTACTGAAGGAGTATTTAGCATGGATGGAGACTCATCCCACTTAAAACAAATTACAGAAATTTCAGAAAAATCAAACGCAATTACAATTGTTGATGATGCACATGGGGATTTTGTTTTAGGAAAAGATGGGAAAGGGACACCAAATAGTTTTAAAGTTTCAAAAAAAATTGATGTGTACATAAGTAGTTTAAGTAAAGGTCTAGGATCATTTGGAGGATATGTTGCATCACAAAATAATGTAATTGATTTATGCATAAATAAATCAAAATCATTTATTTACACATCTGCATTACCTTCATTCTTAATTGAACATACATTGCAAAGATTTGAATCAAATAGAGATAAACAGAGAAAAATTTTAGAAAGAAATACAAAACAACTTTCAGAAGGTCTTAAAGAAATTGGGTACAATATACAATCAAAATCACATATTATTCCAATAATCATTGGAAATGAAAAAGAAGCCATGAAATTTGGAAAGTTTTTGAATGATAACGGAGTATTTGTGCAACCAATTAGATTCCCAACAGTACCAAAAAATCAAGCTAGGTTAAGAATTTCAGTTACAGCATGGTTAACAAGAAAAGATATCAAAAAAACACTATCTATTTTTGAAAAAGCATTCAAGAGATTTTGAGTATTATCTCATTGAATCAAAGCCCATGAATGCAGGAGAACCAATTAGTACTGCTACGGTGATTATAATTCCCAAAGCTACTCCAACAATAATGAAACGTTTGTTCATACTAAAATCTAATTCAACCCAGTTAAAAACGGATTGTAATTAGACATGAAGAAAAATTTCAGAAGAAAGCTTTAATGGAAAAATTAGGATCATGAATTTGTGGTAGAAGTTACATTTGGAATAGCATTTCTTGCAGGACTTGGATCATTTATTGCACCATGTATTTTACCTATGATTCCCGCATTTTTAGCATATATTTCTGGAACAACTCTCTCAGAAATAAATCAGACAAAAAACACCAAAACAGTATCAATTAACAGATCAAAAATTATTTTAAATTCAATATTTTTTGTTTTAGGTTTTTCAATTGTATTTTCAACATTAGGAGTAATTATCAACAGTGTTCTTTCAACATCAGGCCAAAACATAATAGAAATAATGAATTATGTAGGAGGAATAATCATAATTGGTTTTGGGGTTTTTTTGTTACTTTCAATAAAAATTTCTAGATTAAATCTTGAGAAAAAATACTTTCCAAAAACATTGAAAACAGGATATTTAACGTCATTTGTTTTTGGATTATCTTTTGCAGCAGGGTGGACTCCATGTGTTGGTCCCATTTTAGGAACCATTCTCACACTTGCTGCAACTACACCTTCAATTGCATTTAATCTATTGTTGATGTATTCTTTAGGATTAGGAATTCCATTTGTTTTACTAGGAATATTTTTTTCAAGAGCAAATAAAATAATTCATTCAATGAATAGGCATCTAAAATATTATAATTTAATTTTAGGAGGGTTAATCATAGTTTTAGGAATGTTAGTAATTACCAATCAACTGGCATATTTGGCAAATTTTCCACTGTTAAAGGAATTATTATTAATTGGGTGAACATATGAAGACAGAAGTAAAATCAGCGTTAATTTTAGGAACAATTATTGTAGTAGGAGTTGGGATTTTAAGTATAGTTTTTTCAACACTTGATGAAACAACTACTGAAAAAATTAATTCGGACATTTCTGAACTTGATAAATCAAAATTCAAAAAAGCACCCAAATTAGTAGGAATCGAACATTATCTAAACACAACACCAGAAAAACTGAATCTAGAAATGGAAGATAAAGTAGTTCTATATGATATTTGGACATATAGTTGCGTTAATTGTATTAGGACATTACCATACATTACAACATGGAATGAAAAATATGAAGACCAAGGATTAGTAGTAATAGGAATTCATTCTCCAGAATTTGAATTTGAAAAAGATTCTAAAAATGTAGAGATGGCAATGGAGAAACATGAGATAAAGTATCCTGTTGTTTTAGATAACAATATGGAAACATGGAAGGCATTTGAGAATAGATATTGGCCAAGAAAATACATTGCGGATCATGAAGGATACATCAGGTATGATCATATTGGAGAAGGAGGATACAAAGAAACTGAAAAAATTATTCAACAGCTTTTAGATGAAAGATCAACAGCATTAGGAATTCAATTAAAATCATCAAAACATCTTGTAGAACTTGAAGAGTTTGAACATACAATGTTTAGAACACCAGAATTATACTTTGGATACAAATTTGCAGAAAACAGAAATCAGTTGGGAAGTAAAGAGGGATTTCAACCTGAAAAAATAGTTAATTATTCTGAAAATGAAAATACAGATTTGCATAAATTTTATCTGACAGGAGATTGGAAAAATCACAAAGACAGTATGGAGTTAATTTCAGATACAGGAACAATAAAACTATTGTATAATGCCAAAGAGGTAAACATTGTTTCAGATAATAAGGCACATTTGAAAATATTTCTGGATGAAAAACTCGTATCAGAAAAAATGCATGGGAGTTCCATGAATTTAGAAAGCTCCGTGAACACCTCAAAACCTGATTTGTACAACATTATTTCAGATGAAGAAAGTTCATCACACCTAATGGAACTTAAAATCAAAGGCAAAGGATTTCATATATTCACATTTACGTTTGGTTAATGTAACTAATAGTAGGTGTAACTCCAGTTACACTAGGTAGAGTGACAAATTCCTTTAAAACAAAAGTTTCAAACCACATTAGAGAATTTAATATGATCAGTAACTCATGGAATAAAATGAATGGTGAAAGCATATCACAAAAAGTTATCAATAAAGTAAAGCCAGATGAACCATTAAAAAATAAAATAGATTTTGCACAGAAAAAATTACAACTTCAAATTTCAAAGCTACAAGGAATCAATGAAAAATTACAAAAGAAAGATGATACTATTTTTGAAAAAATCGTTAATGCTCAAAGAAATAACAAAAACAGTTATGCTCAAGTATATGCAGGAGAATTATCACAAGTAAGAAAAATGAAAAACATGGTAAGTGGAGCAAAACTTTCCATGGAACAAGTAAAACTCAGATTAGACACAGTTTCAGAATTAGGGGATGTTGTAGTTACATTAAGTCCATGTATGTCAATCATTAAAGGTCTTAGTCCATCACTAAGTGGAATTATGCCAGAAGCAAATGCATCAATGTCAGATTTGTCACAAATCCTAGGAGATGTTATGTCTGGCTCATCAGTGACTGGAGGAGATAACATGAATATCACTCAAGAAACAAATGAGGATTCATTAGCAATTCTTGAAGAAGCACACAATGTAATTGCTGGACAAACAAAACAAAGTATTCCAGACATTCCAGACAATCTAAAACAACAAATTGTTAACCAAAAATCAGATATCTTAATTTAGAATTATTTAGATTTCTTTTTGCTTTTTTGTATCAAAATTTTCTTTATTCTAGATATCGTAGGATAACTGTAACCTCGTCTTCGATAATTTGCAATCATCATCTTCCAATTTTTTAATCTCCATTGTGCTTGTTCAGTAGTTACAGAATGGACTTCTTTTTGAATAATACTTTTTCTTCCCACTTTTAGAGTTCCAGCATCTTTTGCAGTCCATCTATTTTTTGCAAATTTTAAGCCAATTAAAATTTCTGAGACAGGCATATCTTTGAAATATTCTTTTAATTTCTTTAGTTCAAGTTCAGTGGGTTTTTTGGAAATAGGTAATTCTATAGTGGATTTGTTCATAAAATTTCTAATCGCTCATACTTTAAGAGAATCTTGCTAAATCATAATTAACTAAAACAGGAAATAATAGAAAAAATTTCAACATAGTAAGATTCCAAACCCTTAATTGAATATAATATCCATAAATCATCATGAGAATTATCAATACTTTGTCAAAATTCTGCATCATGAAAAAA
This sequence comes from Candidatus Nitrosopumilus sp., assembly GCA_018263505.1. Lineage (GTDB taxonomy): Archaea > Thermoproteota > Nitrososphaeria > Nitrososphaerales > Nitrosopumilaceae > Nitrosopumilus. The sequence continues at coordinate 26,389 of JAANXA010000056.1, read as the reverse complement.
GTTAGAGAAAGAGCAAAGGAATCTGAAAAGGATTCTGAGAAATAAGATCTTAACTTCATGTTAGTAGTTAAAAATTATACAAGATTGCTGATGATTATATCAACGGGTTCTCTCAGATTTCCTCAAAAATGACGAATATTGCCGAATTATGAAGCAACGAAATTTTAAAAATTAAACTATCATCAACAGTTTAAAGGGATTGAAGAGTTTTTGCACAAGCCAACATACAACATTATACCAAATACGACTATACCAAAAGCAGACAAAGGAATCAAAAGAAAAATTTTTGTTTTTAACCCCATACTATCAAACAATAATTAGTGCATATAAAATTGTCACAGTTTTAATTTACAGTAATTGTAAAAATTCCTTTTGTGGTTGGATCTTGTAATTGTTTAACCATTTCTCTAGGAAGAGAATCAGATGCCTTATCACATTTAACAGATAAAGTTCTAGGACAAGTAAAGTCACTTTTTCGAATAACAATGTCTTCAAGATGCGTCAATGTTAATTTTGGATCACCTTTACCTTGAACTACAAACTCTTGATCATTTACTTTTATTGAAAAAGTAACCTGAGTATCGTCAGATTTTAGTTTATTTTTTAATTCTTCAGGTAAATCAAAACAACTTGAAGTTGCATTAACCCCAATTATACAATCACCTTGTTGGGTAAGATGTGACTCTTTAGTAATTTCCAAGGTTTTTTGGTGGTTTGAACGTATATTTTCATGACCAGAGAATTCAATCTCAAACTTCAATGTTAAAAAATAACAAAAACATGAAATAAACTTTTTTAGAAAATTATCCGTAAATCAAATTCTCAATTTTTGTATTAATCCAATTTGAAAAAATATGCTACTCATTAACATGCAATACTATAGTGGTTTTTTATTCCACAAATCTAGAATAGTAAATAATTAAATAAATCATATAAAAATAAATTTTGAGAAATTTAGATCTAATAGTCATTCAAAAATAAAAAAATGAATTTAATGAAAATAACAATAACGATCAATACATCATTAAACGTATTTCATGCAAAGAATTTTTGTTAAATAGGGTACGGTTTAAATTAAACTTTCAGAGCATTTTAAACAAATGCTTCCTGCACAACAAGGTTACGATAGAGCAATTACAGTATTTTCACCAGATGGCAGATTATACCAAGTTGAATATGCCATAGAAACTGTAAGAAGAGGCACTATTGCAATTGGTGTAAAATGTAAAGAAGGCATCATTATTGCAGTAGAAGAAAAAGCAAGAAAATTACAAGTTTCAGATGTTGCACAAAAAATATTTCAAATTGATGATCATGTTGGTGTAGCAGCTGCAGGATACATTCCAGATGCAAGAAGTCAAGTTGACAATGCACGATTCTTTTCACAAAGTAACAAAATGATTTATGATGAACCAGTTGAAGTTGAAACAATTGCAAAACACTTAGCAGATCAATCACAACAATATACACAATATGCAGGTGTACGACCATACGGTGTTGCTTTGATTTTAGGCGGAGTTGTAAACAACACACCAGAATTATTCTTAACTGATCCTAGCGGAACTTTCATTTCATATGATGCCATTGCAATAGGTTCAGGGTCAGATGAAGTTACAGACTTTTTAGAAAAAACATACAAAGATAATATGTCATTAGATGAAGCATCAGCTTTAGCAGCTGCAGGAATTTATCTATCAAGTGATGATAAAGATGAAAGAAACCATATCAGAATGGCACATATCAAAGCAGAAACAGGCTTATACGAATTAGTAAATGATGAACAAGTTGAAAATTATTCAAAAACTGCTAAAGAAAAATATCCACATAACAAAAACTAATTATCAATTACGTGTGAGAATAAAGTACATTGAAATTATCTGTAGCTATTCCTGAATCTTCATTATCAGATGAATCACTCAAAATTGATAAAACAAGAAAAATTTCAGTTCTTGCAAGAGCATGTTCAATTTTCAAAATAGACACAATCTATGTCTATCAAGAGGGAGGGAACTATAAACAAGATGGAAACTTGATGGTAATGATTTTGAAATATTTAGAAACACCACAATTTTTACGAAGAAGATTGTTTCCAAAAATGAATGATTTAAAATTTGCAGGAGTTCTTCAACCATTAAAAATTCCAAGCCATATAACACCTTCAAATCAAAAAAAAATTAACCGTGGAGATGTAAGAGAAGGAATTGTGGTAAGTGTAAAAGGTAAAAAATTTGTAGATGTAGGAGTAAATCAATTAATTCAATTTTTTGGAAAAACAGCAATAGGGAAAAGAATCACAGTTCAATTCAAAGAAGGGTATCCAAGATTATCAGTAAAAGAGATAGAAAAAAAAGAAGCCCCAACATATTGGGGATATTCAGTTAAAGAAAGATCAAATCTATTTTCATTGTTATCAGAATGGAAAGGAAATATCATAATTACATCTAGAAAAGGAAGAACAGCTACAAAAGAACAGATTTCAAAATACACAACATCAGAAAAACCAACACTAGTGGTGTTTGGTTCACCAGATAAAGGAGTTCATGAAATTATTGGAGGAAGAATGAAAAATGTACAAAATGCAAAATCATTAAACTTTTTCCCAAATCAAGCAACAGAAACAGTACGATTAGAAGAAGCAATTCTTGGTACATTAGCAATTATTAATGCTCAAAGTATGTCGTAAAATGGCTGAACGTAAAAATTTTTTATTATTAGCAATTGGTTTAGGAGTTGTTGGTGTAGTTATCGGAACAATTACAATTTGGAATATGTTAGCAGATCTTCTAAAACTCTAAAAATTAAGCACAGATGGTTAACCTGAATTTTTTTACTGGTTAACGATGTCTCACATGGTTTAATAGAGGGGAATCGAGGTTCGAATTAACAATGGGAGCTAGAAAAAGACATTCACCACGTAGAGGAAGTCTTGCATATTCACCAAGAATTCGTGCAAAAAGTATGGAAGCAAGAATTCGTGCATGGCCAAAACTGAATTCAGAAGAACCAAAAATTTTAGCTCATTGTGGATTCAAAGCAGGTTGTGTTCAAATTGTCAGTATTGATGATCGTGATAAAGTTCCAAACGCAGGAAAACAACTTGTAAGTCTCGGTACAGTATTAGTTACACCACCAGTGTTAATTTTAGGAATTAGAGGATATTCAAAAGATCACAACGGAAGACATGCAGAATTTGACGTATATGCTGAAGACATTCCAAAAAGTATTTCAAAAGAAATTTCATTAAAAAATAAACAAGAAAATGCATTAGAGAATGCAGAAAAAGGATTAAAAAAAATTAAAGAGATTTTTGCAATTGTTGCAGTATCTCCAAGAGCTGCAGGATTAGAACAAAAGAAACCATATGTCTTTGAAGCATCAGTAAGCGGCGGAGACATTCCAAAACAATTTACTCATGTTAAAGAATTACTTGGAAAAGAAATCAAAATTGATCAAATCTTTGAGACAGGTGCAACAGTAGATGTTGCAGCAATTACAAAAGGTAAAGGATGGCAAGGAGTTATTCAAAGATGGGGAGTCAAAAAGAAACAACATAAATCAAGAAAAACTGTCAGAGAAGTTGGTTCATTAGGTCCTATATCTCCACAAAGTATCATGTACACAGTTCCAAGAGCAGGACAGATGGGATTTCATCAAAGAGTTGAATATGATAAAAGAATTATGGTAATGGGTAATGCAGGAGATGAGCAAACCAAAATCAATCCAGATGGAGGATTCAAACACTTTGGTTTGGTTAAAGGAGACTTTATCATTCTCAAAGGTTCAGTTCCAGGAACATATAGAAGATTAATCAAATTAAGAAGTCAAATTAGAAATGCACCAGCAAAAGTAACAAAGCCAAATATTTTGGAGGTTGTAGTATGACAAAAATTACAACATACACTACAACAGGTGCAAAAGATGGTGAAATGGAATTACCAATTATTTTCTCAACGCCACTCAGAAGGGAATTAATCCACAAAGCAGTTACTAATCTTACTTCACATAAATTCCAACCACAAGGAAGACATCCATCTGCAGGACAAGATGTTGTAGCAGATTCAAATGATCCACCAACAGGTCAAGGTGTATCTCGTGTAGCAAGAGCACAAGGTGGTGGGGGTGGAAGACAAGGTCAAGGTGCAGAAGTTGCGTCAACTAGAGGGGGAAGACAAGCTCATCCACCAATTGTTGAAAAAGTAATTTACAAAAAATTAAACAAAAAAGAAAACAAGTTAGCATTATGTTCTGCAATTGCTGCAACTGCATTAAAAGACAGAGTTGAATTACGTGGACACAAAATAGAAGGAATAGAATCATTACCAATCATAGTTTCAGACGACATTGAGTCAATTAACAAAACAAATGAAATGACCAAAATATTAGATTCATTAAAACTATCACAGGACGTAGAAAGATTGCAAACAAGAAAACCACGTTCAGGACAATCAAGACTTAGAGGAAGAAGTAAGAAAGTCGGAAAGAGTGTTTTGTTTGTAACTAAGGATGCAACAAATGTATCTAAAGCAATTGGAGCACTACCAGGAGTAGATGCAAAAAGTGTGAAAAATTTGAGTGTTTTAGATTTAGCACCAGGATCTGATTCAGGTAGATTAACAGTATATTCAAAATCTGCAATAGAAGAAATTGCAAAAATTAAATCAACACATCTAGAATTAATGGTGAAATCACAATGAATGTAGATCAAGCTATGAAAATTATTGTTAAACCATACATTACTGAAAAGACATTTGCTATGATCGAAAATGAAAGCAAAATTTGTTTTATTGTTGAACGATCATCAAGTAAACCAGAAATTGCAGAAGCTGTAAAAACACTTTACAAAGAAAAAGTTACCAAAGTAAACACTGCAAGAACAATTTACGGCAAAAAAGCATTTGTTCAGTTTGAAAATACAGAAAAAGCCAGAGATTTGGCAACAAAGATAGGAATGCTATAATATGGCAGGTAAAGATGCAAGCACGATAACAGGGGAGAATAGAATTGGTTAAAGAATTTTTATACAGAGGACTTTCAAAAGAGGAATTAGATAATACATCATTAGAAAAATTATTCCAGTTATTCAATGCCAGACAAAGAAGATCACTTACAAGAGGAATTACAGATGGTAAAAGAAAATTAATTGAAGAGATCAAAGCAGCAAAAGCTGGCAAATTAAAAAATCCAATCAAGACTCACCTTAGAGATTTGATTATTCTACCATACATGGTAGGAGTTACAGTAAATGTTTTTTCAGGAAAAGAGTTCCAACCAGTTGCAATGACAACTGAGATGATTGGACACTATCTTGGAGAATATGTCATAACAAACCGAAAAGTCAACCATGGTGCACCAGGAGTAGGAGCATCAAGATCCAGTCTTTATGTACCATTGAAGTGATTATTATGGGTAGATTTGATTATGCTTTCCAAAATTACGATGCAACAAGACACGTACGTTCTTCAGTTAGAGAAAAAGACATTTCACATAAACATGCACGTGAAGTTGCAGTTGCAGTAAAAGGATTATCAATTGAAAAAGCAAGAGATTACTTGTTAGCAGTAATTAACAAACAAAGAGCAATCGCATTTGGAAGATATAAAAATCAAGTAGGACATAGAGCAGACCCAGGAATGATGTCTGGACGTTATCCACAAAAAACTGCAAAAGAATTCATCAAAGTTTTAGATAATTTAGAATCAAATGCAGAATACAAAGGAATGGATTTAGATAGATTAAAAATTGTAAACGCAACAGTTCACAAAGGAGTTATGGTAAAAAGATTTACTCCAAGAGCAATGGGTAGAGCAACTCCAAAGAACAACGTCTTAACACATGTAGAGTTGGTGGCTCAGGAGATTTAGAAATGTCAGCAGTCAAAAATGTAATCAAAGACAATTACAACATGATGCTACTCAAAGATTATCTAAGGGATGCAATCAAGGATGCAGGATTTTCACATGCAGAAATTTCAAAGACACCTACTGGAACAAGAGTTGCATTACATGTGACCAGACCAGGAATTGTAATTGGAAGAAAAGGTTCAGGAATTAGAGACCTTACAGATAAACTAGCAGTAGACTTTGGATTAAAGAGTCCACAAATTTCTGTAGTTGAAATTGAAAAACCAGAACTTGCACCAAGTGTAATGTGTAATAGAATGGCATCACATCTTGAAAGAGGAACTGCATTCAGAAGAGCTACAATGTGGACATTAAAACAAATTATGGAAGGAGGAGCAATGGGAGTACAAATTACAATTTCAGGTAAATTAAGAGGTGACCGTTCAGCATTTGAGAAACATACTGCAGGAATTTTGCCAAGAGCAGGACATCATGCAGAAGTGATTGTAGATGAAGATATTGCACATGTTGGAACTGCCATGGGATTAATTGGAATTAGAATTAGAATTGCAAGAAAAGAAAAAGTGGTACCAGAATTTGAAATGAAACAAGATTCACCAAAGAAAGTTAAAAAAAGTGAAAAACCAAAAGAGGTAAAGAAAAAAGTCAAGGAAGTACTAGTTGAAGAGTCCAAAGTAGAAATAGTTGAAGTTGAAGGAAAGAAAGATGATGCTAAATCAGAGTCAGAAGTAATTGCAAAAGAAGAGGCCAAAATAGAAGAAATTGACACATTAGAAGAAGAGGAGGCAAATATGAAATGACCAGACTTAGCAATAAAACAATAAACAAATTTAATGAAAAAGATCTTAAAAGTAAAATTCAAGAATCAAAAAGTGAACTTGCAAAACTCAAAGTAGATGCAGCCAAAGGTACATTAAGAAAAGAAAGCGGTAAACTAAAACCACTCAGACATGACATTGCAAGAATGCTTACCAGATTAACGGAGATGAAAAAAGAGAAATGATTACTGCAGATAACATCATAGCACATGAATTTATTGGACTACATACAGAGATCACACAATCTACCAATCCACAAATAATAGGATTAAATGGAAGGATAATGGATGAAACAAAATCAATGTTTAAAATTAATACAGAAAATGGAATGAAATCAATTGCAAAATCAACAAATAGTTGGAAGTTTTCAGTTCAAGACAAGGATGTAATTGTAGAAGGTTCTAAAATCACAAAAAGACCATTTGATAGAATAGGAGCAAAACTATGACTAAAAATATAGGAATCAAAGTAAATGAACCTAAAAAAGAATGTACAGACAAAAATTGTCCATTTCATGGAGGGTTATCAGTCAGAGGAAAACTCTTTGATGGTAAAGTGACAGGTAACAAAGCAAAACAAACAATCACATTACAAAAAGATGAGCCAATATACTTTAACAAATTCAAAAGATATGCAAGAGGTAAGAGTACTATCCATGCACATGTTCCTAGATGTATTGATGTTGAATCAGGAGATCATGTATTGACTGCAGAATGTAGACCAATATCAAAATCTGTTTCATATGTTGTTGTGGAGGTTAAAGCATAATGGCAAAACAAGCAGGTAAAGGAGTAGAAGAATTCCGTCCATATGTAACTAAAGTAATCCCAGTAGGTGCAAACATTGTATGTGCTGATAATTCAGGCGCTAAAATTTTAGAAGTAATTAACGTTCCAAGACATAAAACAAGAGCATCAAGATTACCATCAGCATCAGTGGGTGATTTTTGTAATGTTGTTGTAAAGAAAGGACCAGCAGAATTAAGAAAACAAGTGTATGGTGCAGTAATTGTAAGACAAAAGTATGCAGTTAGAAGATTAAACGGTGTTAGAGTATGTTTTGAAGATAATGCAGCAGTATTAATTACTCCAGAAGGAGAAACAAAAGGAACGGACATCAAAGGACCAGTAGCAGCTGAAGCTTCAGAAAAATGGCCAAGAGTAGCTAACTTGGCATCAATGGTGGTATAATAAAATGAAACCAACAAAAATGCGCAATAATCAAATTTATCGTGCAACATATCAATTACGTAGTAAACAATTAGGAAGTGCTCTTTCAAAAGATCTACAAAAAAAATATGGAAAGAGAAGTACCAGAGTTGTAGAAGGTGACAGTATTACAATACTTAGAGGAGAGTTTAAAGGAGTAGATGGTAAAGTTGCTAAAGTTTCAACAGAAAAAAGCAGTGTTGCAGTCGAAGGGGTTAAAAAAGAGAAAACAAAAGGGGACAAATTTGACGTATACATCCACACATCTAATTTAGTGGTAACATCGCTTAACACAAGTGACAAATGGAGAATGTCAAAATTAGAAGGTAAAAATCCAAGTAAACAAACTAAAGAAGTAAAGAAAGAAGCCCCTAAAGAAGTAAAGAAAGAAGCCCCTAAAGAAACAAAAGTAACAACTGAAACCGAAAAAAAGGAAGATGAGAAATAATGGTAAGTATTGCAGGTAGTAAAAAACTCAAACGTCAAATGGCTCCATTGTTTTGGGGAATTGGAAGAAAAGACAAACGATTTGTTATTACCGTAAAACCAGGACCACATAAGAAAGAATATGCAATTCCAACAGCAGTGTTTCTAAGAGATACATTGAAGATTGTTACAAGTTTAAGGGAAGCAAAAACTGCAATTTATTCAGGTAGAGTACAAGTTGATGGAGTAGTAAGAAAATCACTTCATCATGCAATTGGATTAATGGATATTGTAGAATTAAAAGATGTCACAGATGTTTACAGACTAGTACCAACAGAAGGAAAAATTCTAAAACCAATTAAAATTAATGATTCAGAAAAATCGAAAAAACTTGTTAGAGTTGTAAGTAAAACTACAATTAACAAGGGAAAAATGCAAATAGGTTTCCATGATGGTCGTTCAATTATTTCAGACACCAAAGTAAGTATTGGAGATACATGTCTCATTCAAATCCCAGAAGTAAAAATTCTAGAAGTTATCAAATTAGAAAAAGGAGTTCAAGGATTAGTTACAAGAGGAGTCAACTCCGGACAAATAGGCAAGATTGAAACCATAGAAGAAGGAACATTCATTCTCCCAAAAAGAGTGATTCTTTCATTAGGAGATAGAAAAATCGAAATTCCAGCAGATATTATTATGCCAGTAGGTAAAGAGGAGCCTGTAATTCAAATAAAGTGATCATATGTCTCAAGCAACAGAATCCCCAATGAAGAAAATTTTCTTAGACAAAGTAGTCCTAAATATGGGTGTAGGAAAATCAGGCGATGTTATTGAAATTGCAAAAAGAGCACTAGAACAAATTTCAGGTAAAAAACCAACAGCACGTCTTGCAAAAGAAACACAAAGAGATTGGGGAGTAAGAAAAGGAGAACCAATAGGTGTTGCAGTTACAGTTAGAGGAAAGGATGCAATGGTGTTACTAAAAAGATTGTTAGAAGCAAAAGGAAATACAGTTAATGGAAAATCATTTGATAATTTTGGGAATTATTCATTTGGAATTAAAGAACACATAGATATTCCAGATGTAAAGTATGAACCTTCAATTGGAATTTTAGGTCTAGGTATTTCAGTTACATTGTCCAGACCAGGTTATGGAATTAGAACAAGAAGTAAACACAAAGCAAGTGTAGGAAAATCACACGTAATTACAAATCAGGAAGCAAAGGATTATCTAGTAAAAGAATTTGGAGTGACAATAGCATAATGGCAAAAGATAGATCCTACGAAGCCACAGGAAGAAAAAAACATGATTTTGGTAGAGGTTCCAAATGGTGTAAAAGATGTGGAGATTATACAGCAGTTATTCAAAAATATGATTTAATGTTATGTAGACGATGCTTCAGAGAAGTAGCAACATCTTTAGGGTTCAGGAAAAATCGATGATATAGTATGCCTGCAACTAATATTTTAGCAAACTTGTTTGTTACACTTACAAATAATGAATTAAGAAGAAAAGGGGATTGTGTGATTCTTCCAACATCAAAATTGGGAATTGAAGTTCTAAAAACACTCCAAAAAGATGGGTACATTGGAGAATTTGAACACATTGATGATAAAAGAGGAGGTAAATTCAAAATTAAACTATTGGCAAAAATTACAAAATGTGGTGCAATTTCACCAAGATTCAAAGTAAAAACTGATGAATACAATAGTTGGGAACAACAATATTTGCCAGCATATGACAGAGGAATGTTACTAGTTACAACTAATCAAGGTGTCATGTCACATCATGAAGCACTACAAAAAGGAATTGGAGGATTTTTAATCGGATATGTCTACTAGTCAAGTTGAAAAATTTACAGATGAAGTAGAAATTCCTGAAGGAGTGACAATTACTCAAAAAAAACATATGTTAACATTTGAAGGACCTTTAGGTAAAACTTTCAAAAGTTTCCGCAGTATTCCAGTAAATGTTGAAATTGTAGAAAACAAAGTTCTGTTAAAAACAATCGAACAGAAAAAAAGAGATTATGCAATTTTACATACTGCAAGATCAATTATCAGAAATATCTGTGAGGGATTAATCAAAGGATACACAATAAAGATGAAAGTTGTTTTTGCACACTTTCCAATTACAGTTAAAGTTGAAGGAAAAGAAATTCTTATTGAAAACTTCCAAGGTGAACGTGCACCAAGAAAAACAAGAATTGTAGGTAACACAAAAGTTTCACCAAAGGGAGAAGATGTCATCCTTACAGGTGAAGTTTGGACAGATGTTACTCAAACAGCTGCAAATATTGAATTAAAGACCAAAGTAAAAAATAAAGATCATAGAGTTTTCCTTGATGGTATCTATATTTTTGAAAAAAAGAAAGGCATAGAAAAATAGAATCGCATATTTCTATCCATGACCCTTGATTCAGAATTTTCAAAACAAACTACTGAATTAATTTTACAGACTTTAGAACTTTACAAAACTGCAGGGGCTTCACCAAGGATTGGAGATACATGGAACTGTTCAAATGTGGGCGATTTTTTGTGTGGATTTTTTGTAGGAGAAATGGTAGGTTCGGCACTTAGTGCATTTCAAATTGTTCATAAAAGAGAACCAACAGCTGATGAACATTTGGAAATTATTGAATTAGTTGAAAGTCATTCAAAAGAAATCAAAGAATTTTTTGCAAAATTTAACTAACATTCACACACTTTTGTCTAATTTGTAACAGTAGCAAGGATTAAATCACTTTTACCGAGGTACAAACATGTTGCCGCCCTAGCTCAGCGTGGTAGAGCATCCGACTGTTAATCGGACGGTCGTCAGTTCAAGTCTGATGGGCGGCGCTTCTTTCTATATTCGAGTTTTGAAACATTGTTTTCACATCATTATACATCATACTACAATAGAAAAAAACATAGTTCTAAATTCGAATTTAGAAACATTGATCCATTGATAGCAAATGGTTTACTCAATTAGACAATATAGATCTAATAGACGATCGCCGATACAATATAATGCAGGAGGTTTACATTGGTCAGAACTAGAAGGGCCAACAGATATTGTGTTGATTGTGGTGCAAGACTAGTGTATTACCCTAGATTATCAAACCCAAAAGCACCAAATGAACACAGAGTACTAGTTTATGCATGTCCAGATTGTACAGATGACTTTGAAAAACCAAAAATGTTTTCAATAAAACGTAATCAAGTAGAAGATCCTTTAGAAACAGTCGAAATTGAGATCACACAACTACAGAAAAAAGTAATAACTGCAAGATAATTGCAAATTAGTAATGTCGTATCCCCAAAAAACAAGGAGTAATGCATGGTTTTTGTTGCCAATTCTTTTTGGGTTAATTGGAGGAATTGCTGCATTTTTAATAATTAGAAAAGATGATCCTCCAAAGGCACGAAATTGTTTGATTTTAGGAATCATTTTCATGTTTATAGGAATAATTCTTAATGTTTTGATTGCAGACACTATTCCTGAATTTGATACAGGATTAAATGTGAATATTTGATTTATTCAGTGCATATATAGGGAATAAAGGATATTTCTAAATTCGAATTTAGAAACAACTTAAATTTAGAGTGATAGACATTAGATTTAGAATCATATAGAACTAATTTTAAAAAAATTGTAATGGCAGTCTCAAGAATGCGTGATAATATAGAAAGATGGATGATACATGAAGGATTATCCTTTGATGAAATAAAGAATCCAGAAAACTCCTTTCAAATTCTAATAAAACATGCAGGACAATATGGGATTCCAGCAGACATTTTTGAACCAAAAGCACAGCCAGGAATTTTAGTAATTGGCGCCAAAGTAGTTATGAAAAACAGTCAGATTTCAAGATATTTGGGGTTTAGTGAGGATGAAAAAAAGAAATTTGAACAAAAAGTGTCAGATTTTTGTTATTCTCTACAAGCAATTAGTAAAATGATCACAGAAGACGGAAAACAAAAAGTTGGAGTTTATGTGGTATTAGATGACAAAGAGAACATCAATCAACAGACAGTGTTTGATGCCATAGAAAGGGTATCAGAAATGCATGAAAAAACGTCAAGATTTCTATTAAAAACATTTTAAAAAATGAGTAATTTCTGATCAATATTAGAAAAAAGGTAATTTTGCTAAATCATGCCTAGATGTTAAACCCCCCTCTAAAATTAAGGCATGTAGGCACAATAGCAAATTTTCATTATCATGTATTTTTTGGGGGGGTTGAACACTTGTGCCTAGATACAAAAACCAAGCAACAAACCACCAAGGTCTCCCAGCTAAACATGACATATCTTTTCGAATTATGCCTAGATGTTAAACCCCTTAAAACTGGATAAAAATTCATTCAAAAAAGAGATATTGTGAAAATAGTTCACATCAATAATACAAGATAAAATGCAAAAAAATACCATTTACGTTGCAACTATATACCAAAATTATATCATAAAATTATGGTGAATTTTGGCATAGTGATTGTATTTGTTGCAATTTTTGTGTCAATTGGGGCAGGTATGTACATGTACACACAATATCAAACTAATTACATTACTGCAATTGCAGGAGAATCAGTAGTTGTTGGCCCTGTAGAATACGTCATAACATTTGAAGGAACACATGAAGGTGATAAAGAAACAATTCCAGAAAATACATTTGTGATGATTGGAATTGTTGCAAAAAACATCTCAGATGAAGGAACTCCAATTTCAGGAGGACAATTTTACATTGTAGATGAAAAAGAGTTGAAGCATGAGGCAATCTATGGGGAATTTTCTCCAAAAGATCTACTCTTTGAAGGATTAGACCCGGGTAAACCAATTCAAAGAAGTACACAATTTGATATTCCATTTGATGAAGATAGTCAATACAAAATAATCATAAGACCGCAAAAAGATCAATCAACTACTGATACTGCATTAGTTTGTTTAACAAATTGTGAGTAAAAATTTTCAATAAATATCAAAATAGTGTCAAATTATACTGGTATTTACACAATATTGTATGACTTTTACCATATAACATCTATAATTTTTGAAAAAAATCATGGTTACAGCTAAAACCAAAAGAGCTGAAGCAGCTAAAAAGGCAGCAAGAACTCGAAAGAGGAATGCAGCTAAAAAGGCAGCTGAAGCACTAAAAGCTGCAGCAGCTAAAAAAAGAAAGGCCGCAGCAACTCGAAGAAAAAATGCAGCTAAAAAGGCAGCACCCAAGAGAAAACCTGCAGCTAAAAAGGCAGCACCCAAGAGAAAACCTGCAGCTAAAAAGGCAGCACCCAAGAGAAAACCTGCAGCTAAAAAGGCAGCAGCAAAACGTCGTCGTTAGCACTGTCTTAATTTTATTTTTTAAGATTCAAAGTACAATGAATTCTATATTTCTAAATTCGAATTTAGAAATATTATTAATCATTCACTTGCCTTTAATTCAGGTAAAACAAAGATTCGGCTAGGTTTAATTTTTAAAATAATTCTTTTTTCACCGTCACGTTTGAATGGATAATGCGGTCGATTCATGTATTGTTGTGTTAATTTGTCTGCATGAGAATAATTACTGTCAGAAATTATTTCCTCAACAGTACCACGAATAGTAGTCATATCAAGAGGGTTATCATGAGATACAACAGATACTGCAACTCTAGGATCACGTAAAACATTTTTGTGTTTTATTCGACCTTCTGCAGTATTTACCAATACGTAGCCATCTTCAAAGTTTGCCCATACTGGAGACACCTGTGGAGAGCCATCTTTCATCACTGTTGCAATAAAGACCAGATTCTTTGCAGAAAATAATGAAATTACTTTATCATCCATTATTTCTTGCCAGAGTGCTCAAGTACGTTAGTCATGGCACGATTCATTATTTCCATTACCAAATACTGTGAATAGCTTTCAGATTTTTTGCTTTTTGATTTTGTTTTTGGTGTTAATCCTTTGAGGATCGTCTCTATTTTTGTCGAGGTATTATCGATGATTTTTGAGTATTTTGAATCAAAATCATCAGGGGTCTGAAAGTCAAGCAATTTAGTTGATGTGCTATAGAACTTTGTTATTGCACCACGCGATTCTTTGATTTTTACGATTTCAATGAGTCCAGATTCTTTGAGAATCTCTAGATGATGTCTTACTGTAGTTAGTGCTTTTTTGAATCCAGCTTTTTTTAGAGAGGTACAGATTTGGTCTGCAGATAGGTGCTGGCGATACAATAGTTCTAGAATTTTTGCACGAGCTGGGTCTTCTATAGCGCGTGCATGTCCAGTACTTGTCGTAACAATACGATTTACTTTGATTGGCTTTTCTAGTAGCGTTGACATGTCAATTTTACCTTCAAATGTGATCTAAAAGATCCTTGTATCATATTTTTTTGATCTATCGCATTAATTTTTTTTTGTTTCTAAATATTTCATAGCGGTACTATTTTTATGCAAACCATTATCATAATTATTGTAGCATATGCAATAATTCCAATACCATTACAATAGATATGATATTGGTAAGATAATCATTGTAACGGTATGAAAAATATCATAAAATAGCAAAAAAAGGATTTTTGAAAAAGATAGGTCAGAAAATAGGGCAAGATGCATGGTATTGAGACATTAAAGAATCAAATGAGATAGGATAAAAAAATTAATTCGAGTTGAAAGTTAACTTTTAGTCAAGAATGAATCAAATAGAGTATTAGATAGATTTTCTAGATAATTTCTCATATGCTGTAATGTATCGTTGGGTCATTTTTGAAATTACATCAGATGGGATTTGAGGAGCTATAGGTTCTTTTCCAGCATCACGTGCATTATCAAATTGTTTTTGATATCCATTAGCAGTTAACCAGTCGCGTAACAGTTGTTTGTCATATGCTTCTTGGATTTTACCGACTTCAAAGGAATCTTTAGGCCATAATCTATATTCATCAGGACCAATAGAATCACCCAAAGTTATCACCCCATCAAGTAATCCAAATTCCAATTTCAAATCAGCCAAAATAAAGCCAGCATCATCTGCAATTCTTGCCATTTTATTGTAAATCTCAAGAGATGTTTTTTTGAGATATTCAAATTGTTCCTCAGTTACTAGTTTCATATCTAATGCTTTTTCTTTGTTTACAGGAATGTCATGCTCTGACTTTGTAGTAGGATCAAAAATTGGTTCAGGTAATTTTGCAGCCATCGTAGTATCAGCACCAGAAGGGATAGACACTTCACCTTTCTTCCATCGATTAATCAAACTGCCATAAAAATAACCCCTCACCACGCACTCCATTGGAATCATTTTCATTTTTTTAACAGTGATTTCAGTGTCAGATTTTTTCTCAACAAAATGATTTGGTACATCTAATTTATCAAACCAAAATTGTGCAAAACTGCACAAGACTTTGCCCTTTTGTGGAATGTCTTGATGAAATTTCACATCATAAGCTGATACTCTATCTGAGAATTTGAAAAGAATTGTATCTCCATCTATATCGTATAGATCCTTTACTTTACCACTAGTGAGGAACTTCAATTAATTTTGATGGATGGTGATGAAATTTAACTGCTGGGGAGATGAAATACCGATTCTAAATATTTTGAAACAATTGTTAAAAATTTCTCAAAATTGATTTTTGATTAAATAAATTATTCTAACTTAATTTACTTTAATTTCAGTTTAGGGAAAAATTAATGAAGAAATAGGGGAAATTAGGGAAAAATTAGGCTAATTTAGGGCCTAATTTAGGGAAAAATTAGGGAAATTAGTTGGTTTAGGCTAAATTTAATTAAATTTAGTTAAAATTAGGCTAAAAAAATCGTGCGTGTTTTAAGGTTTAGGCTAAATTTAATCCTAATTTAGGCTAATTTAGGGCAAAGTAGGCTAAATTAGGTTTTGGTTTAGGCTAATTTAGGGAAAAATTAGGCTAATTTAGGGCCTAATTTAGGGGTGTAGAAGTTATAGGGATTTTCAAGAACCTATCATTTCAACCATCTTAAGCATCTCTTGATATGATTTGCTTACAAATACACCTTTTTGTATTTGGATGCAGTAATGGTGAGATGAGAGCACAAGGAGTTGTAACATCTTACACCAACTTCAATTCTCAACAACCAGAACCAAATCCAGAGATATTGTCCTATACAGCACCTGTTATCTGGTGGGACACTTACGTAATAGCTTGGCATATTGCCAACTAACCTTTTTTATTTTTCTAAACTGTTTTCTGAACATGACAAATAAGAAATTCTATCTTTTTGTATTTTGTGGAATTGGTTTAATTGGTGTGTCAAGTTACTTTTTTTATCCTATTGCATTGATGATCTTACATCATACAGTAGGCGGAGTATTTACAGAAATGTTGCATGAGATTGCAAGTCACACCGTATTATTTGTTCAAGTGATTTTCTTTTTGATATTTTTCATCCCTGGTATCTGGTTATTGAAAAAGAGAATTGATAAAACAAGAGCATGAAGAAATGAATCAAAATGAAATGATATGTGCTGATGTAATTCACATTTATGATGAAAAATACCCTTCTTCAATCTAAATTCTAAAGACATGCAGCGGTTGGATCAACTAATCCCAAAAGTTTTTTCATTCCTAAATCCGGGCAGTGCTCTGATGGAAATAACAATGAACCAAAAATAGTGAAGGATGAAGTAAAAATTATGATAATGACAAGAGATAGCAAAATTCCAATAATTATCAAAAGTCTGGTTTTCATTTTCCTCTCCAAACATAAACAAAGTCATTTTTTGACTTTACAGTTTCAGTGTTCAGGATTAACAAATCGCCCCATGAACAATATTTGATCAGTTTCATGATCTTGTATAATGTAGACAAAAGGGTGATTGCCATAAAACGTGTATGGAGAACCAGATTGTAATTCGGCCATTGCTCCAGTTGCAGCAGCGGCCTCTGTTCCCAACTCATGAAGATCAATTGCAGTCTTGTGGACTGCTTCATCTATGAAGATGCCCCGATAATTTGCCATTCCACTTAGATCAGATAATTCCTTGGAAAATGGATGAGTCATCCCCATTTCTTTTAGAATTTCTCTGAGATCGTAATCCATCTCCATTGAAAATTTTGGAATGATCACTGATACCATTTTTTCAGATAACTTGGATTTTAGATCATTGAAATAATTTGCAGTCAGATTGCCTTCTAATTGTTTTAGATTATGCATTTCAAAGGATTGTAAAAGATACATGGATGCCCTGTTACCCTTGTAAGGAAGTTCAACAATTTTTACTGCATCGTCTTCATAATAATTAAAATGGTGATTTTTAATCTTCATCATATCTATCATTTGTACATTGTCAGGAGTGACAAAAAATTTCCTTTCATATGTCTTCCCAGCAGGAAATTGTTTTTCCCATAGCCCATTAAAGTAAACTGTGTTAGTTGCAGCCATCAAAGTTAGCGGTTCAGTGCTGTTGTCTTCAAAAATTTCTTCGATTTTACCGTTAGTGTTTTCTTTGACCCATTGATTTATGGTTTGAACGCCTTCATTGGAGACAAAGTCAACATTTTGAGAGGATGCAGCATAATCATTTGTTACTATTTTTGCATATTCAGGATTTAGCTCATACATGTCTGAAACCCATATCCCATTTTTGACACTTAATTCAAAGTCATGATTTTTCTGGTTTAGGTTTTGAATTGTGTTTTTGTAAGCTAGTCGCCTTTTTTCCGAATCTTGTTCAAATGCAAATATCTGATGCATGTTTTCTCTAGTCTCACCTTGTGCAGCTTCATAGATTATTGCAAAAACAATATCAATGCTAATGGGCGAAAAAAACAAGTTTTCATCAGAATCAGATAGATGTTTGTAAAATTTGAAACCAAAGTTATTAGAACTTAACGAAGCATGATCAGAAAAATTAAGCGAATCCGCCTTGAGCAGATCGTCAAACATAGGATTTGATCTCAATTTGTCATTTTCTTCCAGGAATTTTTCCCCGTCGCCGGCATTGTTTGAACTATACAATACAGTTGATGTAATGATTGCAATGATGCCTGTTGAAATAATTGCAATAAGCAGTACTAGAATTCTAGTTTTCAATTATTCAAGCTAAAGATATGACATTCATAAATACTTCTAATCTTTTGTTTGAGTTTTGACAGGTCCACCATACCAAATTTAGGAGGAAGTGTATTCTGAAGGGTCAAAATCAGATATTTTTTTGAGATCCTTTTCAAAGATGGAGATAAATTTTTCATAGTTTTTAATTTATCTTTGTTAGATTCATATTTAGCTTCATCTTCTTGGATTTTTGATTTTTGTTTTATTGTGATCCTCTAGAGGATTTAATAATTATTAATCATATAATTCTAAATCAAGATTTTCAAATTTTAATTCAAATACTTCGCCTTTGTATTTAATGTAAAAATGATCTGGTTTGTCATAAAGTGGTACAGCTTCTAAATTATCATATGCCCATTTTTTGTAAAAATCAAATTCATTTGTTTGATTAATGAATGAGTGTAACACAAATGTAGCAGGGCCAGGATTCATGACTCTGTAATTACCAATTATATTTTTTATATCATGAGTTTCAATGAACTCATTTTCCACTCTATCAGCATATGTTAATGATATTTCCATTGAATCTTGGATTTTTGGTACATTAGATAAAGCAATATTATCTACTTCAATAGCAAATTTTTCCAGTTCACGTACAAGTCCTGTCATATATTGAGGAGTAAACGTTAAAGCAAAACCATAATCTTCATCAAAGTCAATAATTTTTTTGTGATGTAAAATCAACAAACTTGAATCATATGGAATAACAAAAGATAATAATCTAAAATCTGAATTTTTTTCTTCCGTAATTTCTGTACGTGGCCAAGTTTCATATGGTTTATCTTGATTAATTTCATTGTTATCCATTAAACTTCTTGGAATTTTTATTGTCATTTGTCCAGGGTCTTTACCATCTAATACCATATCTAGAGTATTGGCATATTTATTAAATTCAATTTTTTTAACTGTTTTTCCTTTTAAATTATATTCGATTAAATGTTCTCCACTATGAGATTCTACAGTAACACGATTTTCTAAAACAATTGTGTTTTGTAAATCATATCTATCTGATTCATCAAAATAGATAGTATTGTTAAAGTATAATGCAATGACAATTATTGTTATTATTACAAAAGTAGATGATATTATTATGGATTTTTTAGTCATATCAAAAAAAGAAAAGAGGGATTTAAATTATTTTAGATTCCACAGTCAGCATCTATGTCTGATACATCAAATGTTAGACCAGTTACGGTTGTACCACTAAGATAATCTCCTATAGATAGAAGACCTGGATTACATTGGAAATCATTTTGTGCTTCTGAACTCCAATTATACCAGCCACCGTTTGAATCTCGTCTTTCATATGCATTATCCACTACAGGATCTGCTGCAAAACCATTACTCCAACCAGTACCAGCTACTCTAGGATTTTCGTAAAAGACACTTGTATTTGGTGTGCCTATTGCGAGAAGATTTGAACTGGATACGACTTTGGATTTGTACCAATAGTCAGAGGTTGTAATATTGTATGCATACAATATCCAAGTATCTGTTGAATCATCAACAGTTATCTGGAAAATCAGATCGTCACCTGTACTTGCTGGTGCAGGATCACCGGATAATCCAGTAAATACTGATGTAAATATTCTTTGTGGATTGCATGATGTTTGTGTGTCAGCCCAAGCAAAATCAGCACCTGTACTATCGAAAATTAATCCGACTTGTGCAAAGTATGCATTAGGAAATTGTGTTGGAGTGCATAAACCCCAATTCTGGCCAGCCTTTTGTCCATTTAACAAAAGTGCATTCCAACCATAACCAAATTGGTATGTCCAGTCTGGTGTGTTGTCTATATCCATTCTGAGTCCATCAATAGCTTGATTGTTCCAATTTGGGTAAGCTGCCACAATACCATTATTTGGTAATAATGGTCCGTTTTCTTCATACAATTTCATACCCTATATTTCATTAGTAGTACCATCAACTACTACAGTAAATGGTTGACCATCAACTTCGTAGTGCATAATGATATCTAATGGGGTATCAGGATTTGCTTCTAATTCTAATAGATTGCCGTGATAACTTTCATCAATTAAAACTACATTTTTACCTTTAAGTAAATCTTGTACTTTTTTGGTAGATTTAATTTTCTGATCTAAGTTTTCTTTATCAGCTTTCGTTAGTTGCTTAGAAGTGTTTTTTGCTTCTTTTTCAATTGCTTTCACATTCTTGTCTTTGTCATTTACTTTATCAGCATCAGCAAAGTCAACCATCGAGAATGGAAGAATCATTGCAGCAATGAGTCCAGCAAACAATATTGTTTTTATCGTTTTAGATGTCATTAAAAATATCATAAAACAATTTGCTTATAGCGTTTGATTAAAAATATTTTGAACCAATCGCAATATATACAAGTAAAAGGATTCCAAGATACCCTTACTTTCAGGTCAGATGGTAGAAAGTTAAGGGTTCACTTCAAAGACGAATGTTTATTGAAGTCATTTCCGTCTGACCAACAACTTTTGATTAACCAAATGGATCTTCTTTTCTAATTGTTGAATCTTTTTTGATTTTGTTGTTTCAGTTCAAGATACAATCAAATCAGTTTCAAACTACCAAATAGTTTAAAGTTTGTGTCAAAATTATATATTTAGGATTTTATAAAAAACAAAAAAAATACTATGTGTTAGTTGTAACTTGTGTAAATAATCCACAACCGATTCGTAATCACATACAAGATTAGAAAGTCCAAATCCTAATAGATTTGGTAAGAGAGTTTTGTTTATGGTTCAAATTCCAATACAAATTATTATTGAAAATTCAATTTTTTCAAACAATCTATTCCTAGAAGTTCAAATTCACCTCTACCACAAATGGCGCGGGGAATATAGCCACGACTTAAGATTTTGCACTATTTGGCGAATTTTTCATTCTAGGAGCATACTAGCAATAAAGGTCAAATTCCCAGCAGGTAAGGTGGTTTACCAAAACACTGAACAATACAATCCCAAACAAGGCAATTCCTGCAAGATATGCAAATTTGGTCTTTCTGTAGATTAACCATCCCAAAACAGATCCTGCAATTCCAATGGTAAAATGAATTGCCATTGCATCATATCCGCTGAATTTTTCTCCAAAAAACCATATTTCGGGATTTATGATTACTGGAATTATCCAAAATCCGTAAAACATCCAGTGCAGTATTGCAATTACAACAAGAAGTGGTTTGGTTTTCATTTTTCAATCTGATCAACAAAAGCACACAAAGATAATCGATGCTCTGCAAATAACCTGTTTTCTTTGTTCTTATATGGAATGTCAGATTCAGATCTTATTTTGATTTCATCGCAGGTCATTTTTGCTAGGTCTTGATATTCCCCACTAGATGTATTTCGCAGATTATTTGGAATCCAACCACAAGAGTCCATATCAATGGTGTGTGTTCCATTATCAAAAATCTTGTAAGCCGAAAAAGCATTTGGTTTTAATCCAGTTGCACAAACATAATTTATTGTCATAAGATCATTTGATTGTCTGTATAGATATGCAGGAATTATTATAGTCACAATAATAATTGCAATGATCACAATTCCTGCAATTATCAAGAGTCTAGTTTTCATTTATTCACTCCACAGAAATGTACTCTATTTTCTCACCGCAAAAAGGACAATAATCAATTGGAGTAAGAACATCTTTTTCTACAATACAGAATTTCCCAATTTTTCCACTCCAGGCTTTTACACTTGATACGTATTTCTTTAATTTCTCACAGCAAAAATCTAATTCATCTTCACTTTTAAATTCAGTAAAAGAGACATATTCAAACGCCTGAACATCTTTGCGAACATATACTTGCATTATTCAAACTCGATATATGATACTCATAAAGTGTACTAATCTTTTAGATTCAAATTCTACAATTCACTCAAAGATTGAACATGACTCTTGCTGTTCTCAAATGCCTTTTGCAGTTTTTCTTCTAGCTCTGCATGTTTGTAGATATCTGCAATCCATGATTCGAGTTCTGCTTTGATGATTTTTTCTTGTTCTGATAAATTGGTTGTAGATTGGGTTGATTTTATGCGTAAATACATACAATATTTGCTACAAAGGCAATCATAAATATTCCCATATTCCCATATATTTATAATCTAGTATTTATAATATTATACAAAGCATAATCTGTGCCAAAATTAATTGTCGAAATAGATGAAGAACTCCAACGAAAGTTAAAGCATAGAATTGTAGATGACGGTGTAACTATCAAAGAATTTGTTACAAAGGCACTTGAAAATGAATTATCTAAAAAATAGATGATCAAATCTCAACAGGTTTGAACTGTGTTGTGTGAACCCTAATGGGTTTGGTCTTAAGTTTCAGTTATTAAAATTTTAGATTTAGTGCAAAAAAGATTAGTTAATTTTTGGGATTTTTGTGAATTTCTAGTTTTATGTATCAATTATTTCAATTGGAAATAGACATTCAATAAAACATTCGTCAGTAGTACATTCTCTCTCGACTCTCATTTTTCCTCCTAAACCATTACAAAGATCTGCATTATCACCATAAAGTAAACAACTATTTTCTACTTCATTCCAGGCTTGTTCTCCCGATAATATTGTACATGCTTCTGAATAAGGCAATTCATTAACGTCTATATCAGGTCCATGTCTATCTCCTCCTGGAATTACAAATGTCATACCAAAGATAAACAAAGATATTCCAACAACTGCAAAAATTAAATGTTTTTTATTCATGTTTAATTGTCTGTGATTAATCTTTTATTTAAAATAAAAAAAGAGGTTAGTTACCTCGGAATTTTTTGATTTTGGAAACTAAATCTTGCTCACCAATAGAATCATTGATTTTATCTCTGTGTGCGTTACCATTGTCATCAAGTTTGTATTTTCCTAAATACCCACCTGCAACATAGTAATTATCGCCCCACATTGAATCAGGTTCTTTGTCAGCTACAAAGAATAATACTTTCTCTCCTACTTCAAATTCTGCACTTGGCTCAGAAATTGTTTGTAAGTTATCAATAGTACCTCCTTGAATTCTAACAGAGATCTCTTTTTGGTCATACAAGCCATTTAGATCTTCCTTGACTTTTACAACAACATCTGAAAAGATGGTTTGCTGCATTCTCTCAGATTCGACTGCTATAGGTGTGATTTGTTTGACTGTTCCAATAATTGCATATTTTGTTCCACTAGCTAATTCTTCAAGTGTGTAAGCAGGCATAGAGCCACTTATTGTTTGAACAATTGTCTCTTGGGTTTCTAATTCAGTTTGTTGACTAGAAAAATCAACAGTTGTCAATGAAACAGAAGCTATTGCCACTATTGCAATGATAGCTGAAATAGAAAGTGTTTTTGTATTTTTTTGCATTTTCATAATCTCCTATGGGTAGTGCTGATCTACTGCACCATGATCATCTGCACCAAAACTATCCCACTGAGAACTACATGATGATCCCATTAGAGTATCAGCAGTTCCAAATACGTGTGAATGATGTTTCAATCCAATTCCGTGTCCTAGTTCGTGATTATAGATCCATTCCATATCAACATCTAACCTATTACATGCTTCGCTATCTTTATCGAATCCTACAAGCCAATTTGTATTGAAGTCAATAAATGATCTGAGCATAGTAGTTCCTGAAGATGCAGTAGATTCTTGGCCATATGTCCACCAATTACCGAAATCAAAGGCGCCTACTTCAATTCTTCTAGTATCACTACAAGAACCACTATCTTCACCTAATATATCAATAGTACCCATTTCTGTATTGTATGTGGATCTAGTAACTTCTAATTCAGATATGATATCTGCTTGGTTTGATGTTGATCTACTTCCGTTAAAGTCAATATCATCTAACTCTGTTTCTAAGTAGCATGTTTCAGGATTAGTTTGCCAATAGTAACTCTCTATAGGAGTTTCTGATGCAAAAGCACTTGGCATTGCAAAGGTTACAATTAATGCACTTAATGCAATTATCGAAGTCATTGTTTTTTTGTTATTCATGTTATTATCATCCTCATATTGTATGAGGTTGTTAAGCATTGATTCAATTTGTATTGAAGTAATACTCTTATAGTATGAATATTGTAAAAATCAATCTTTTCAGAAATATCAGCAAACATTACATGTACATTATCCAAAATGATTTTTGAAAAGAATTGTAAAAAACGCTAAAAGCAAGTTAGTTTATTGTTCATACATCCTGACTTTCAGGTCAGACGGGTAGAGAGTCGGGATTCACTCCAAGAACAGTGTTTTTGAAGTTATTCCCGTCTGATCAATCTGTATCTATGTAGGCTTGCACTCTAAAATCAATTCTCTTAGTATTCTCTCTTCATGGTATCGTGTTTTTTTGCTGCCAAGTTTTCCGGAACGTTTTGGTGCTTCATCTTTGTATGGATGTTTTTCCAGGTATTCAAGTCTCTTTGTGGCAGATTCATAAATCTCTCTTTTCTCCTCATCGCTTCGTTTGACATAATCACGTGCATATGCTGATCTGTTCATGGGCCTGTCTTCTTTTTTTGCTGCAAGATTCTCCTTCCAGAATTTTCTTTTGTATTTTTCATCATTGCCCCATTCAAATATTGGGACTAAGATATTGGAAATTGCTTTTTCCAACGGTGTTTTTGCCTGTAAGGCGTTTTTTGCATACTCGCCTTCACGTGCATCCTTACCGTATTCCAAATCTTCAATTCGTTTTTGTAGACTACGAATCAAGTTTGTATTTTCCAAATCATTTTTCTGTAGTTTCAGGCTCTTGTTTTCAACTTTTAGTATGTGCTCATCACTGATGGTCAGTGATTTTGATGCTTCCAAGTATTCTTTTGCCAGCTCGATGACATTTGTCTTAAAATAATTCTTGTCAAGTTTCACCAGGCCCGTGTGACCCATCATGTACTCTTTTTTAATTAATGATGCAAGGGCCGAGTCACTTGAAATCTCTTGCTTGATTGTCTTGTTGAAGAATCTCCTAAAGCCGTTCATG
Organism: Candidatus Nitrosopumilus sp.; assembly: GCA_018263505.1. GTDB lineage: Archaea > Thermoproteota > Nitrososphaeria > Nitrososphaerales > Nitrosopumilaceae > Nitrosopumilus. The sequence goes on along the minus strand of JAANXA010000056.1, from coordinate 1,066 downwards.
ATGGGAACTTCGTGTCTTTTTTTGCCCTCTGTAAGTGGTGCCCTCAGTCCTGCTCTTTCAATCATCCTCTCTATTCTTCTTTTGATGGATACGGTACTTGCCTTTCTTACAAGCATTCCTTCCTTGATGAATACTGGCTCATCTGGATTTGACTCTCGTCCGATTCTGTTTTTCCATTCTTTTTTGTGATTCTGTAGTGCCTCATATGCTTCTGCCGTGATAAATGCAGGATATTGTGCACTTGTTCCCTTGTATATCATTATCATTGCACATGCAATTATGGAATCTTTAGTTTCAGACTCTGAGATTTCCGTCTTTAATTGATCATTGACGTTGTAAATTGGAATGACATCCTCCCAGTTCAGGTTAAACGCACCTGCACGAATACCGGAACTGGCTGCAATCAGGACTATTGCCCTGTCTATTGCACCGTTTGCATAGTTTAGCATGTTTTGAATTTCTACTCTCCTCCATTCCCTGGACTGTGTAATGTTGTCAATCTCTGGAAACGTTGTCTGGATTCGTTTCCATGGTATTGCCACATCATTCATGTCAAGTAATTTCCTGATTGGTTTGAAGTAATTGGTAACAGATGATGGGTTGAGATAGTCTGCATGATCTTTTGGGAGAGTGGTTCGCTCTCTTAGTTTCTTTGATAGGTTTAGCAGAATGTCTATTATCCATTTTGGATCATCCTTTGCCATCTTTACCAATTGGTTTGCCCTTTGATCAAATGACCCTTCAAGAAAATCCTCCAGTATGACACAAAGTATTCTTTTGAGGGTTCTAGTGTATTTTTCCCTAGTTTCTTCTGCCTTTATTCCCTGCATGAACAGCTCTAGGGCTGACTTTTCCTCGCTTCTTTTGAACTCGTCTCTGTTTATCTTCAATTGTTTCTCCTAAGATGGTGGAACCATAAAAAGAACTTGAAATGTTTGGACCTGTCAAGATTTGATCAGACGGGAATAACTTCAAAAACACTGTTCTTGGAGTGAATCCCGACTCTCTACCCGTCTGACCTGAAAGTCAGGATGTATGAACAATAAACTAACTTGCTTTTAGACAT
>JAANXA010000055.1 GCA_018263505.1 Candidatus Nitrosopumilus sp. | reverse complement strand
AAAGATATTTCGGATTTTAAAAAAACGAGTATTATATTGTTGTATGTGATTTTAGGGCAGAGTGACTTTTTTTAGAAACTCTTTCTAATTCCAATAATCACTACAGCTGGAACCCCAAGATACATTCCAAGATTTAATGCAATTACTGAAATTCCAATACTCAAAACTTCGGACTCTGTTTCAGCATTCTCCATTAATGATAATGTGGAAATCATTGGAGTAATTGCAATCTTTACTGCTTCTTTGAAGTAAGGGTTTTCACGCTCATAATCAGCAATAATTGGACTAAATGAGTAATAGACATCGTTGAATATTCCTATGAATGCAGTTCCAGATTCTGTTTGTAGTAATTGACTATCCCTTAATTCTCGTAATTGTTGTACTTGTGGTGCTAGTTCACTACCATATGTTGCAGTTGCAATTAGGCAACCACCTCCTGGAGGTGTGGGAGTAAAATCAGATAAACAACTATCTGTAATGTATACCTCTCCAAAACTTTCTTCAGTAAAACCTTGTGATATTATTTTTTGGTTTTGAATTACATAAAGTTCCAAGTATCCATCTTGTGTTAATTTTTGAATTTTTGCACCAAATAGAGCTTGACGTCCTAAATTAGAATTACATTCAAAAATAACATCATCATCATTTTGACCTGATATTTCCATGACCTGTATGTTTGAAGATTGGTATGCTCCAGTCCATTGTGTATCTGAAAATATCAATAATTTTGCTTGTCCATCAGGTACATTTTCATTTAATTCTGATTCCACAGTTTGCTCTATTGATTTTGTTTGAACTGTATCTGCAGGTTGTGAAAACATATGTGTTCCAACAATAGTAAATTCATCATTTGATCTTTTGAAAGGAATTGTTATTGTTCTATCAAAAGGAGTAATGGTTTCTTCATACGAAGAAAGTTGTAGTCCTCTTATGAAAACTTCAAAGTCAATATCTTCAGAACCCATTTTTGCATCAATTATGGTTCTTGGCAATGTAATGATTAATTCTCCTCTGGCTCTTGCATCAATAGAAATGTGTAATGCTGTATTTTCTGAATCTAATTCAAAATTTAACACTTCTCCACCACGAATACTGTAATCAAAATCATCAAATTGTTGTGCAAAAACATTTGGAACCATAACCCCAATCATGGCAATAACTGCCAATGAGATAAGAAATATTGGTTTCAATACTTGCTTCAAAAATATCTAGTATTTATTTTAATTTTAAAAAACGAGTATTATATTGTCATATGTGATTTTAGGGCAGAGTGACTTTTTTTTAGAAACATATCTCAAACCCACAACCTTCAAAGTATCTACCAGACTCATTGGTGTAAAGTTCCCCACTTGGGGTCAGTTAGATAATCAATCTGAACATCAAGAAACATCTTTGTGTTGTTTTTGTCCCCCCGTTCATGTCATATTGTAGGAAATACTAGTATTTTAGACAACTTTGTATGTATTAACTATTAATTTCAGATAGTTTTTCATGTATTCATGAATACTAAATTTTACGTTACTATGGGGATCTCTGTTGTGGCATTAGCCGTGGGATTCATCATACTGTTTGGGGATTTTTGATTAAATTTTTTATAACTTGAATCATTTTTTACATGTTTTTTTTTATTTTAAAATGTGCCTATTGAGCACTTTTGTTCCTATTATTTTACAAAATGTGTAAACTAACATGTAAACTAAGGAAAATTTCTACTCTAGGTATATCTAACGAAAAAAATTTAGCATTCAGAATCTAACAAATTTGTAAAGGTCAATGTTTGCTCAAAAGACCTCAGACCAATAATTTCAGAACCGTGTATTTTTCTCAAAGATGAACTTGAGTATGTGTCAGTAAGTTAATCTGAACAATCCAAGTTCTCATATTTTTCAAAAATTGCTTTCAATATATTTAGAATTAGCAAATATGCCTTTAGAAATATTCTTGATTTTTTATAAATCATTTAACATTGTAAGGGGCACATTTGTTCTAATTATATAGAATAGTGATATAGAATCGGGATTTACTTTAAGTGACTAATGACTTTTTTGTAAATTATGAGTCAGATACAAGAAACAAAAAATGATTATGAGCCAGAATTTCAAATCAGCATTTGCGATGCAGATGAGCATATGTTGGATCCATTAGAGACGATAAAGTATTCTCTAAATGAGATTCAAGTAACATATGGTTCAGTAGTTAAAGTCAGAGATGCACCATAACTATGAAATCAAAAAATCCAATTCCAGAAAATAAAATTGATGAGTTAAAGGCGTTAATTGCAAGAAGCATTCTAATCAAAATTGAGCAAAAAAAGATTGAAGAAAAGTTGCATGAGATTGCAAAGTATTATGATGAGGATTCACTCAAATCAATTCATGAGCCCATTGGGGATTCAATAATGAGTGTAGTTGGATTAGATCTTCCAAGAAGACATGTAAAAGAATCAGAGTCAAAATAATTTTTATTAGGAATCAGCGAAATGCACTCCTAGAAAAATTAGTCCAGTCTAATTAGGAATTCCTAAAAATCAACCATCTTTTATTCAATGTTTACATAATGCATTACATGGGAAAAAAGAACATCGAGATTGCAGGAGCTTCTGATGGAACAATTGAGATGCTAAAAAAAGCATACTCACTTGAGATGACTGCCTTTCACTATTGGCACTACATTGATCAATACGTTGAAGGGTTAGGGATGTTGCATAGTGATTTCTTTTCTGAGAGTGCAAATGACGAATTAGGGCATGCAAAAAAAGTTGCATTCCGTTTGGACCAACTTGGTGCAAAGGCAACGGATAACCCACAGAATTGGGCTGCAGAATCAGGACTGGGAAATCTTGAACCAGGAAAATACCTTACACTGCGCAGTGCTTTAGAGCATGCACTTGACTTTGAGAGATATGCCATTGCTCATTATAATGAGCTTGCAGGCAACACGCAAGGAAAAGACCATGTAACATATCATCTAGCATTGGATCTGCTTTCAGATGAGGCAAAAGATGAACAAGACATTGAAGATATTCTAAACAGATTAGAAATATCTTAATTCTTTTTTTATTTTTTTTTAATTCATTACACTAAAATTTTTTGGGATTTGTATTGTGGCTTTCTTTTTAGTCTTAATGCAAAATGGCAGCAAAGACACTTGATTTCATGAGTGGTAAGAAATGAGTTGCAAATGGCAGAAATTAACGGTTCACTTGTAATTGGATAAACCTTGTTGAATCATCTAAATGAATAATTATTCTCAGGTAAAATCAACTGTCCATTGGGATATTTACAAATTACATTTTGTACAGTTAGCATCTTGATGTACCGGCATATTGTCTGCCTAAATACTCTTAAAATCTGGGCAATTTCGATTATTTTAACTGGTATGGTCTGGAATAACCTGCAAGTAGTGATGTAATTTCTGAGAGTAGTTCTTGCTCTGTTGCCTTTTTGCCGTACAATTTTGTTTTGAGAATCATGACACCATTGAAAAAAGGTTGAACTTTTTTTGAGAAAATGCGATGATGATAGTATCATGGTATGATGATTGTAATGATCACTTTACAAATAAAGTCATTTTAAAATAAAATTTACAGTGTAATTATTGCCATAGGTTAGCTGGAATTTGGTAATCCAAAATACGACATTGATTACCAGTTTTATCTGTGGGCAAAATTAACATGGGTGGGAATTTTTCAGATAATTTGATTTTTCTTGTTCAGAAAATAAATTAGGATTAAGAGGGAATAGTTCCTCAATATTTTGAAAAGCAGGGCATTTTTTATCAATTGAAAAGAGCTCTTCACAATTTGGACATTGAATAATAAAATGCATTCCCCAATCACATTCAACATCATCAAGTATTTCAAAAATTACATAATCATTACAAACACACAGTAATTTTTTTCTAAATTTTTCTTGAATGTTCATGATACTGATTTTTTCAAATTAAATATAATTTGTAAGATAATCAGAGTTCAATAATTTATTAGCAATCAATACTTGTTCAAAACATGACAGAATGTCCCACGTGTAAACTTTCAATGGAATCACATTCAACATCTGAATTAATGGAATGTTGTATGAAACAAGTAGGAGAGGGATTTTCAGAAGAGCAATCAGGATATTGTCCAAATTGCAAACATGAAATAAAAAAACATTCAGATAAAGAATTAGCAGAATGTACAATAGAATTTTTAAAATCAGGAATAGATAACTAAACATAGATTAAACAATAGAAAAAATAAAAATCATTAATGAATCAAATGACTAGAGAAATAATTGTCAAATTTTCACCCATGTGGACTAATAAACAGATTTGGGAGTTTGATCAATTAAATGAAGAACTCAGTTTTGATTTAGTTTATGTCAAACCAGGAAAATATGAGGAATCAGCATGGAAATCAAAATCATCATACCCTGATTCAGATATTCGAGAGGTTGTGGTAAGAACATTTGACAATATGATAGACGGGGAGGAATTATGGATTGCAAATAAAGGAAAAACAAGCCTAGATACAAAAAATGTAGCGTATCTTATGGCAGTATTGACAGATATTATGATAGAAGAAGAAGTATGTCTTAATTTTAGAATCGATAAAAATTGTCTTGTAGCATCAATAGACAGAGATGCAGATGTAATTGACTGCAAAGAATTTTTTGAAGAATTTTATCATTTAGCAACAGGTTTCAACTACGAAATAGATACTGGAATTCCAGATGATGAAACAGAGGCTGAAATGTATCTTACACGATTACAGGAAGATTTTGACGAGAAAATGAAAACAAAACTAGGAGAAGATTATCTACCAGGAAATAATGATCCAGATACATTAAATGCTGAATAACTTAGCTAAAATACTAGAGAATATTCAAAGAAACATTGTCAGAGAGAAGAAGGTCATTTAGAAAATTTCAGAAAAGAGAACCAAGTCTAACAACTGAACAGAAAATTGAGAAGTTTGTTTTACGCAATTCAGATAATGGATACTTTACCAAAATATCAACGATTCCATACAAATTTGAAATTTCAGAAAGTAAAACATGGGACATTGTGGGGGAATTACTAGGCAATGGAACTTTAGAATCCATTCATGATGAAATTACAGGAGAAATGAAACTATGTAGAGTGGATAAAAGATATTCCATAATGAATTTAGAAAAAAAGAGAAAGCAAGAAAAATACAAAACTAACAAAAAAATAACTAAACCAAAAAAACAAAACTAAAAGAAAGAAAACTCTTAATTTTGCACCATTACAATTAAAGTTATGAGTGATGATGAAAACCTACCCTCACAATGTCATCCAATAGTTAAACAGAAAAAGAAAAAGGAGGAAAAAGATGAAACAGTGTAAATTATGCGGAACACCTTTGGGAAAAGAACCAACAGTCAAAGAATTAGAAAGTCACTGGAAGAAACATCATAATTGGCATTGGGAATCAAATAAAGAAAAAACACCAGAAGAGGCAATATTAAAAAAAAGAAATTAACAAACGTCTTGGAATAGCAGTTCTCTATAGCATGCCTAAACTGCTAAACGAAGGCGTCACAGTTATTATGAATTTGAATTATAAAAGAAGAGAGGATTATTTTTTAAACATTTGTTTAATTTTTAAAATAAATCAAAACTAATTTTCATAATTTTAATCAGGCAATTTATCAATTTTTACGTGTTATCTGATACATGGAGAATAAAAAATTATGAATGAGGATTTTGCAGAGTTTACAAAATGCAAGCCATGCAATCAAGCATTGATTTACTGTGATTGTAACTGTCCGTATTGCGGTAAAAGAGAAGATTGTAAGTGTGAGACATCATCATTAGTTATTTCACACTAACCTCTTTTTGCTAGTGTTGTTGAGCGTGTAAAAATTTTTCATCAGCTAAAAACTAAAAATTAATTTACATTGATCTAATAATAGAAATTTTAAGATTATCAGCAATGTCTGTAATTGAAGCGTATGATATGAAAATACGAAAAAAAGTAGTAATGAAAAATCCACAACCATATCTAATGAAGAATGGAATATGGGCACTAAAAGGCACTAGCACAGAGACTGGGATTAGATTATTTAGAATTGTTGGAAAAACAAAACCAAAAATCAACCAGTCAAAATTTGAAGCATTCAAAAATTTGTTTACAAGTAGACATTGTGAATGTGAAAAAATTTGCTAGTCATATTTTTTTTTAAAAATAGATTAGAATGAAAAGATTTTCCCACATAGAAAGCATTAATTTGATAATTTTTTTGAATAATTGATGTGTCTTTTGAAATTGATTGGTATAGAGAATTTTTCAACATATCATGGGCACGTGAACAAGATAAGCTTGTTTTACGTACAGTTTTTGAAGATAAAAAAGTGGCTACAGATATAGCTCATGAAATCGAAGGTTGGAGTGAAAAATTTACCAGGTTGACAGTCATAGAAAAAAAAGATGATGAATTTGCAATTTGTTGTTATCAAGATCCTCAGATATCTAAAAGTGAAAAGAGAATAGGGTTGTTTAGAACAGGGATGAGGCAAAGTGGTGGTTATGAGTATACAAAAATTATCATCGAAGACAAATCTACTCTTTTACAAATTGTATATGCAGAAGATTTTCTAGACATGAGAACACATGAAGAAATTTCTAAATTAGTCCCCATGAGAAAATGTAGAATAATTTCTGAGAAAGATTTGAAAAAACAAGAATTCTACTTTGAAAGGATTGCAAATCAAAAAAAAGAAAATGACGGGATTCAAAAAAAGTGAATCACCAATCATCTGTTGGTCGGGTACAAAAAATAACTTTAATTCAATATAAAGAATCACTATCAAATGATTCATAGAATTGATACTGATGAATCATTCATGTTTGTTAAATAGAAATTATTTCTCATATACGGTATGAAAGATACCAATAACCAAACATCATGGGAAGAAGTAATCGGGGTTTCTTGGCTGATCTCCGAAGAATGAAAAACAAAATGAAATTATTTTGTTTTAGCCAGGAATAAAATCAAAGTTCCTTAAGAAGATTTTAGAGAAAAATATTTTGTTTTAAAGTATTTTGATATTTCCTTAAGGAATCTT
>JAANXA010000054.1 GCA_018263505.1 Candidatus Nitrosopumilus sp. | reverse complement strand
TTCCGCTTTTTCAAACAAGAATAATGAATGTAATGAGTTCAAAAGAATCTAGAATAGCCGCACATGTATGTTCAGATGGATGACTAGACATATTGGAAAAAAATATTTGCAGATTGTCAAAAGTAGAAAATATCATAGAGATAGAAAAAGATACGAAGTATTGTAGACAAAACAAATTTTGTTGTAAGAGTCAAAAGTATGAACAACGAAGGATTAGTTCAAACTAGACAAATAATACATGTAATTAATGTACCTTCAAGAATTACTGGGCCTAACTGTGATAATAGTTGGTATCTTACAATTTCAAGAAGAGATCTTGATAAATTCAAAAATGAAATTGGATTTAAACATCCAAAAAAGAAAAAATTGTTAAAAAAAATAGTAAAAATTCAGTAGTTCTGCAAGAAAATTAACTTTAAAAAAAACTTGAAATTATTTATTGACAGAATCTATAGATAATTCACAATACTCCAATCCGTATTGTATTAGTTCATTTTTTACATCATCAGAGATTTCAGGAGACACTAAAATTCCACGAAAATTCAGTGATGCACTAGTTCTAAGGTACTCTTTTTTGTAGCCATCTAATTGTCTACAATCTCTTTTAGAGGCTTTAGGATATTTTAATTCCAATCCCACATTATTTCCTGTTCCATCAAGGCATAGAAAATCAATTGAGCCACTGTTTAAGGAATATTCAGATTGCAACAAAGATAGATCAGATTCAATTTGAGATAGATTTTTGCACACATAGTCTTGATATTGTTTTTCTTTAATTATTGATGACTCTAAAATGGATTTTAGTTCTCCTGGATTTTTTGTGTAATTGTATATCCACCAATAATTCTCATCTAATTGATATGATATTACATTAGATGGTACAATGATATCTTTTGAGTGTAATTTTTTTAAAAATGGCACGTATGCACTAGATGGAATTGCCTTTGAGTGTAATAATTCTTGTGAAATTTCAGGTGCAATTCCATGTTTTAACAAATCCAGTAGATCACATTGCCACATTAGAGTTCTAGGTTTTTTTGAATCAAATATTTCATTTAGAATGTTGATATGTGACAAATTATTATCATCACTAAAGTAATTGTCAATTTTTGTGCGTAATTCTTCGAATTCTTCTCTGTGAATAGTATTTTGAGTGATTTGATTTTTTGCAAATTGTGCAACGTCAGATTTTATTTGAGTTTGAGTGGTGTGAGTTATTGCCTTTATTTGACTTGCAGTCTCTAGTTTGAGATTTGATTGATTTTCTTCCAAATTTGATTTTAAAATCTCAAAATCATATTTTAAATCAGTAATCATTGCCAAGTGTGGAAAACTTTCACGAACTGTATCAATTCTTTGAGAGATTCTAGTTAATTCTGGTTTTATCTTTTGGTTAAATGTATCATCAGGGTTTAGGGTAGATTCTAGTTGAATAATTGTACGTTTTTGGATAAGATAAAAAATTACAGGTATTAGTATTGCCAAAATAGTAAATAAAACAATCAAACCAATTATAAAAAATTCATCAAATAAAATTTGTAAATGTATGATTTGAAAAATCACATCGTACTAAAACATACACATCATAAAGCATTTGAGTTGTATTATTAGTTGACATGTAGTGTATTGTTAACACAAAACACTTGATCGCAATATTATAAAAATATCATAATTGGTATGTATCAAGCACTTAGATGTACTTTGCCATCTCAAACAGCATATTCTGATCCTCCAGGTCTCAAAGCATGACAAAAATACTGCAAGCATTCTCACTCCAGATTCACTTTTTGCCTGACCTCACACATTTCTATGCATGATGCATTTTCGAATTGAACCCTCAGTGTCATTGTTAGTTGATGGCACACTAGGATGTATCACAAATGTAA
>JAANXA010000053.1 GCA_018263505.1 Candidatus Nitrosopumilus sp. | reverse complement strand
TGTAATTTTACTTGATTCATTTGCACCAGAGGGGGAGAAACTAACTATGGTAAAACACACTGAAACTCAAGAAGAAGCATTACAAGTACAATTGTACTATCAAAAGTTGGCAAAAAACGGGGGAGTATATGCTGATTCTGTATTCATTTATGATAAAAATGCCCTAAATGACTTTGAAGGTAAGGTAAAGTTGTCATTTCAGGGCTCAACTAGTGCCTAAATTACAGTACTATAATTAAATAAAATACAAGGAAATGTCTATTTTAAACTCTTATTTTAGATATGATTTTCATTTAATTTATGGAAATTACAGTTGATCAAATGTATAATATTGAAAATAAAGGTCATGAAATGGGATTTTTGAAAAAATTCATGATGGAAAATGCAGGTGCATCTGCAGTAAAAAAATTAGTTGAAAAGTTTGGAGATGTTAAATCAAAAAATATTCTAATTTTTGTTGGTTTGGGAAACAATGGGGGTGATGGATTGGTAATGGCAAGACATTTAGCTGGATATGATGCTAAAGTCACAGTAATACTTCTTGGTAGTCCTGATAAAATTAAAACTGATGAAAGTAATTGGAATTGGTCAATCTTAAAAAAAATGCCATCTGTAAAACTACTGTCTGGCAATTCTTTTAATTTTGATTTTGTTCCTGATGTAATAATTGATGGGATATTGGGTACTGGTATTTCTGGAGAAATAAGGGAGCCTTATGCATCTGCAATAAATTTTATCAACCAAACTGAATGTTTCAAATTTGCTGTTGATGTTCCTTCTGGATTAGATCCTCAGACGGGAGACACTGCAAATATCTATACAAAATGTGATATGACTACCACGTTTCATAAAATGAAACAAGGAATTCCAAAACGAAAAGATTTGACTGGTGAATTATTTGCAGAAAAGATTGGAATTCCTCCTGAAGCTGAAGAGGGAATTTTATGATTGTACATCAAATTCAAGTTGGAAATATGCAGAATTTTTCATATGTCGTAGTCGATGACAAAACAAAGGAATCCCTTATAATTGATCCATCTTGGGATTTAATAGAATTGGAAATGATCATTAAAGAAAATAATCTAAAAATAAAATATATTGTAAACACACATCACCATTTTGATCACACTTTAGGAAATGAGACGATGAAAGAGTTCACTGGAGCTCCTGTAATACAACATGAAAGGTCAGAATTAAATCATGATGTTACAGTAAAAGATGGTGATTCTATAACTTTTGGAAATTCCATGTTACAAGTTCTTCATACACCTGGACATTCTACTGATAGTATTTGTTTGATTGGTGATGGAAAACTTTTTTCTGGTGATACACTATTTGTTGGAAACTGTGGACGTATAGATCTTCCTGGTGGTAGTGCAAAAGAACTCTACCATAGTCTTTTTGATGTTCTTTACTCTTTAGATGATGATTTGGTGATGTATCCTGGACATAATTATGGACATTCTGAAGTATCTACACTTGGAGAAGAAAAAAAAACTAATATGATTTTACAGAAAAAAACTGAACAACAATTTTTAGACATGATGGGTTGATGCATTGAATAATTTTGAATTATTTGGTAATTCTGAAAACATCCAAACTTTCTTTGATTCCATTCGGTCTGGAAAATCTCTTTTCACCTTTGTAATTTCTTACACTGAAACTTGTGAAATTCCTGGAATTACATTTGCTGGTGCTGATAAAAATTCAATTAAATTTACTCCTCCAGCTGATGCAGAATATCTTCATTATGGATATTGTAAATCCATTAATCAAATACCTATGACTCCTGATGGGAAACCTACTCCTGGATTACTAACAAAGTCTGCCTTGGAATTTTCTAGCATTCCTCATTTAACAATAAATGCTGGAAGTAAAATTTCTCCCCAATTGCCTTTTATTGATACAGGATTATCTTTTGGAAAAAATATATCAATTCAAGATGCTATGACTGATTCCCAAGTGTCTCATGCTGTTGATTTTGGTAGAATACTTGGAAGGAGTTTAGCATCTTTAACTGATTGTCTAATAATTGGCGAATGCATTCCAGGTGGAACAACTACTGCTTATGCTGTTTTAAAGGCGTTAGGTTTCAATGCTAGAGTAAGTTCTAGCATCCCTGAAAATCCTATACAACTCAAAAATGAAATTGTTGAATCTGCACTTAAGAGAATTGATTCTGATCATCCTTATAGTATTGTTGCTAAAGTTGGTGATCCTATGATTCCTTTTGTAGCTGGAATGCTTAGTTCTGCATCTAATGTTTCTAATGTGATGTTAGCTGGTGGAACTCAAATGGCTGCTGTTTTAGCATTTGCCTCAAAAATTGGATTTAATGAAGAAAAAACTGCCATTGGAACAACTTCTTATGTGACTGAAGATCATAGTGCAAATTTTAAAGATTTAGTTCAGAAAATTGCAGATATTCCGATCATTTCTGTTGATCCTGGAATGAATAATTCACAATTTACTGGACTAAGGGCATTTTCAGAAGGATTTGCAAAAGAGGGTGTTGGTGCAGGTGGTAGTGTTATTTCCTCTATGATAAAAACAGGAATTAATTCTGAAAAATTCTTAAAAATTGCTGAAAAAGAATATCAAAGATTGTTTACTTGACTGTAACTGATTTTGCTAAATTCCTAGGATAATCTGGATCTGTGTCTTTTTCAAGTGCTGCATAATATGACAATAATTGAATTGGAATGATTTCTGAAATGGGGTATAATACTTCATTTAATTTTGGAATTTCGATATAATGATCATAAACATCACTTTCTATGTCTGATATTCCAATAATTTTTGCTCCTCTTGTTTTTATCTCTCTTGCACTGGTTAATGTATCTGAATATGTTGAATCACTTGGATTTATTATAATCACATACACATCTGAATCCATTAATGCAAGAGGCCCGTGCTTCAATTCGCCTCCTGCAATTCCTTCTGCGTGGATATATGTTAATTCTTTTAATTTTAATGCTGCTTCTATTGCAATTGGATAATTTATTCCCCTACCCAAAATGTAAATGTCTGAAACGAATCTTAATTTTTTTGCGATATTTTGAATTGCAATTGGATTTTCTAATATTTTAATTATTGATTCTGAAAATTTTTCGAAATTTATTGTAATGTCTTCATTTATTTTTTGTACTATTTTATACAAAATTATTAATTGTGCTACAAAACTTTTTGTTGCTGCAACTCCTATCTCTGGACCGCAATTCATTCCAATCATGATATCTGATTCCCTTGCAAGAGATGACGTACGAAAATTTATCACTGAAATGATTTTGCAATTTATTTTTTTTGCAATTCTTGTTGCTTCTAGAACATCTGCACTTTCCCCACTCTGAGAAATTGCAATTAAAACAGAATCTTCTTCAATAATATCTGTTGAAAATTGAAGTTCACTTGCAATGATTGGCTCTACCTTGATTTTAACATATTTTGATAAAATCTGCTTTGCAATGAGTGCAGAATTATAACTTGTTCCACTTCCTGTTATGTAAATATTTTTAGCATGTTTGATATGGTCTGCTGCTAATTCAATTTCTTTTGTAGATTTCTCTCCTGCTTTCAATATCATTTCTGGTTGTTCGTATATTTCTTTTAAAGTAAAATGTGCATAGTCTCCTTTGTACGCATCTCCAAATTCTTTTGAAATTTTTGTAATCTCATATTCTATAACATCTCCATTAAAATCAAAAATTTCATATTTTTTCTTATCTAAAATTACAAAAGTTTTATTTTCCATATAGATAGCATTATCTGTAAATTCAATGAATCCTAATACATCACTTGATAGAAATGAATTATTTTCTCCAACTCCAATTATCAATGGTTCATGAAATCTTACTGCTGCAAGTTGACCGTTACCAAACATTGCAACAAATGCGTAATGTCCTTTAATTTCTGATATAGTTTTTAAAATAGTTTTTTTTACATCTTTTGTAATTTCATAATTTCTTTGAAGTATGTTTGCAATAACTTCACTGTCTGTTTCGCTTTTAAAATTATACCCTTGACTTTCTAATTCTTTTTTTAATTCTTCAAAGTTTTCTATAATTCCGTTATGTA
>JAANXA010000052.1 GCA_018263505.1 Candidatus Nitrosopumilus sp. | reverse complement strand
CGATGAAACAATTAAAAAATTTTACATAGCATTTGAAGAAAAAAATTGGTCTGCATGTCAAGAAATGTGTCATAAAGATGTGGAGTGGATCACAGCTAAAGACATTTCATATGGTGGCACATTCAAAGGAGTCAAAGAGGTTTTTGAAAAATATTTCCCATACATGTTATCAAGGTTTAGAGAATTTTACATCATTCCAAATCAAATTACTTTACTAAAAGATCATGTAATGGTAAATGGAGAATATAAGGGAGTCTCAAAATCAAATAAAGATTTCAAAGTTTCATTTTCACATATATTTTTAATACAAGGGAATAAAATAATTCAATTTAGAGAATTTGTAGATACAAAAATAATAAAAAAATCATTGAGTTAAATTTTAAACAATTTGTAATTTAGAGATTAAAAATTTATTCTAGTTCGACAAAAGAGTTTTTGTAACAATTAGAATTTGATTTTAATTGTGAATCAACAATAGATTTTGAGAAATTATGAACTTTTATCATATGTTCTGGTATATCATCACACTCAGTCTTACAGGTTCTGCATAGATATTTCATTTCAAATAAACACGAAATTTTACTATATACAAGGGTTTGTTAAAAAACAAGAAATTCACAAAATAGTGTATTTAGGCAAGGTTATTCAAGTAGTATTTTTCAATTCGCTCTTGCATAGGCTCAATATAGTCATCACAGGTTTTGATAAATTCTTGTCGAGTATTTTTTTCGCTACTAACTAAAATTACTACTTGGTTAATTTTTTGTCCAGTTGCCTCTTGAAACATTTGGGCATAACAGGTTGTTTGTAAATAATATTCATACATGTAATCATCAATCTGAGGTTTTCTCTTTGTTTTGTAATCAATAATGGATAATTCACCGTTATAATATGCAATAAGATCACTAGTTCCTGCTACTTTTAGTTTATCAGAATACATTCTCTGTTCAATACATGTAACATTAGAAATATTTTCCAAATAGGGTTTCAAATTATGAAAATGTGCAATAGGAAGCAAATCAAATTCTTCCAAAGACAAGTTGCTGCTCAGAAAGTCTTCAATAATTTTATGAGATTGAGTTCCGATGTGTTGAGCTTGCTTTGTGATGTAATCATGTGCAGGTTCATTTACTTTCCAATTTTTTAATCCATTTTTCTTTTCTTCAGTTGCAGTTGCAGATAAAATTGTGCTTATTGATGGGTAGACATTATCAAATTTTGTTTGATACCAATGACCATCATCTCTATCAAGTAATGTGGGTTCCCGTAGTTTTAGCATCTGAGTATAATTTCCCAATATTTGGGAAAAGTTTTCCAGTAATTTAACGGATACTTTTCAAGAATGATACAAAATAACGCCAAAAAATCTACGAGTTTACAACCAATAACTACTAGAAAATGTAGTTTGAACAAAAAAGACGAGTCATTTCAGAATTTTACAGATTGCATAAAGACTGAGGCCACTTGCAAAACACAAGAAAAAAGAAGAAATTCTAAAACCTATTCTTCATCTGATTTCTTTGTTTGACAAACTTTGTATTTAATTGAACAAAGAC
>JAANXA010000051.1 GCA_018263505.1 Candidatus Nitrosopumilus sp. | reverse complement strand
TTTTGCTGCTGCCTTTCTCTTTGGAGCTGCTTTTTTAGTTGCAGATTTTCTCTTTGGAGCGGCTTTGCGTTTTGCTGCTGCCTTTCTCTTTGGAGCTGCTTTTTTAGTTGCAGTCTTTCTTGTAGCTTTTCTTTTTGGAGCTGCTTTTGTAGTTGATCTACGTTTTGCTGCAGCTTTTCTTTTTGTAGCCATTATTGAGACGACATTCTCATTGTTTTTCAGTGGTTAAACTAAAAAAATTTACACAAATTGATTACTATTTGTCAAGTAATTTTTTTAGAATTTTTTTCCATTGATCGTATAGATCTCTTCAAATGATTTTTTTGAATTTTTATTTTTTTTAAAAACTATGCTCCACGTTTTTTAATTATTGTTAATACATCTTCATCAATTAAAATGTGATTCAAACCTACTCTTTGTCCTCCAAATTTTACACTTTTACCCCATACCAAACCGTATCTGAATTCTCTTCTTAATCTTCTGTGCAATTTGTTACAAATATCTTCCACTGTATCTCCTTCTCTTGCAATTAATGGTTCTTTGAAATCTGTTTCTCCTCCTTTAGGACGCATGTAAATTCTTATGAACTTTAATTTTTGGTAAATTTTTTCTTTTAACTCTTCAATGTTGATATCTGCATTTGCAGATACTTCCACTACGTCTGATTTTATTTTCGTTTTCAAATCCTCTAAAAATTCTTTATCTACAAGATCTATTTTGTTTAAAACTGTAATTGCTTTTGAATAACTAATGTTTCCTGCAATATGATCTGATAGTTGTTCTGATGTTAAATCTTCTCTTACTACTACCCTTGCACTAACGATTCCATAAAGATGTAAAATATCTTTTAGATGTTTTTCTGAAATTTTTGTAAGCTTTACTTGTTGTGCAATTGCAATTCCTCCCATTGCTGCTTTTTCAATTGTTATGTTTGGAGGTAATTGATTTAACCTGATTCCTATATTCCCTAATTCATTTGTAAGTACGTCTTCATGATATGGCTGAAATACGTCTAACACTAATAATACTAAATCTGCTGATCTTGCTACTGATAGAATTCTTTTACCTAATCCTTTCCCTGTTGATGCTCCCTTGATAATTCCTGGAAGATCTAATACCTGTATTTTGGCTCCTCTATACTCCATCATTCCTGGAACTACTGTTAATGTGGTAAACTGAAAAGCTCCTACTGTTGATTTTGCCCCTGTCATTTTATTCAGTAATGTCGATTTTCCAACACTTGGTAATCCAATGAAAACTACTGTTGCATCTCCGCTTCTTCTAACATCAAACCCATCTTGTTTCATTCCTGATTTTTTGACTACATTTTCTTCTTGCTCTCTTTTCAATTTTGCAATTTTTGCTTTTAGTAATCCTAGATGATGCTCAGTAGCTTTATTGATCTGAGTTTTTGCCATCTCATCTTGAATTGCTTTAATTTTTTCAGGAATTCCCAATAGTATTCAATTGTTGCAAATTCTTTTCAAATAAAACCGTATTACTTTTCTTACGTAGCAAATATTATTCGGCTCAAAAAATGATTTACATGAGAAAGATTACATTTGCAGTAGATATTGATGGTACAATTACTGAAAATGGTGGGGGTCGTATACATCTTGAAGCACTTGATGCATTGAGATGTTTGACAAACATGGGTCATGATGTAATTTTTGTTACTGGTAGATCTTCTGTTGAAGCTTTTTTACTTGCAATATTTGGTGGCACTACTCATATTGCTGTTGGTGAAAATGGTGGTTGCATTACAACTCAAACAAATGAACATACTTTACTTGGAAATTTAGATGAATGCAACAAAGCATTTGATCTAATTCAAAAAAACATTGATAATGTAAAACTAAAATCTGTTTTTCCTAGAATGACTGAAGTTGTTTTAGAGAGAACATTTGATTTGAATGATGCTGAGAAATTATTGTTAGAAAATAATGTTGATGTTGAATTGTCTGACAGTCAATATGCATTTCATATTAATTCTCCAGGAATCGATAAAGGATTTGGTTTTTCTAAAATTATGGAAAAACTATCTATTTTATCTGATGATGTAATTGCAATAGGTGATAGTGCTACTGACATTCCACTGTTTAAAGTGGCTAAAACAAGTATTGCTCTTGGAAATGCTTCTGAAAATGTACAGTCTCATGCTACGATGACTGTTAAATCTCATGCAGGAGATGGGGTTATTGAGGCATTAGATAAATTAGCGCCTACATTATCTGAGATATAATATGACTTTTCAATCAATTCTTGATGAAATAAGAAATAATTTGAATAAAGTTTTATCTGAATTATCTATTTCTGATATATCTTTTTCAGTTGAACCTGCAAAACCTGGTTTTGGTGATGTCAGTTCCAATATTTCATATCTACTTGCAAAACAACTCAAAAAAAGCCCACAGCAAATTGCACAGATCATCTCTGAGAATTACAATAAAAATATTCATACTTTGGTTTTAAAATCAGAACCACACCCTTCAGGATACGTTAACTTTTTTGCAAACTGGAATCAACTATCTCAGTTAATTTTATCAGAATCTAATCTTGATACCTTTGGTTTTGTAGAACTTGGAAAACAGTCTACAATTGTAGTTGAACACACCAGTGTTAATCCAAATAAGGCATTACATATTGGTCATGTTAGAAATATAATCATTGGGGATTGTATTTCTAGAATTTTAAAAAAAGCCGATTACAAAGTAAATGTTCTAAACTACATTGATGATTCTGGTTTACAGGTAGCTGATATTTTAGTTGGATTTACTCATTTTAATTTTGATCAAGAGCCTCCAAACGGTAAAAAGTTTGATCATTATTGTGGTGATGATGTCTATGTTAAGACCACTCAGAAATATGAAGAAGATCCATCATTAGAAGATATTCGTAAAAACATCTTAAAAGAATTAGAAGATGGTTCATCTGAAACTGCAAAATTTGCTGATGTAATTACTAGAAAAGTTCTTGCTAATCAACTTGAAACTTGTTGGAATCTTTCTGTAACTTATGATTGTCTGAATTTTGAATCACAAATTATTCGTTCTGGATTATGGAGTGAAATTTTTGAGAAATTAAAAGAGATGAAATTGGTAGAATTTGAAAATGATGGTAAAAATACTGGTTGTTGGGTGATTCGTGGAGATGGAAAAGAAGAGGATAAAGTAATTGTTAGAAGCAATGGAACTGCAACATACATTGCAAAAGATATTCCATATGCTGCCTGGAAGTTAGGCTTACTTGATGATCCGTTTCATTATGAAAAATATCCTATATCTCAACCAAATGACCAAAAATTATGGCAGACAACATTGAATGATTCTGATTCTTCTGAGAATGATTTCACTGGTCAAAAAGTAATTACTGTAATTGATTCAAGACAGGCAAGATTACAAAAAATCATTACTGATTTAATGGCAAAATTCAAATCCGTTGAGGATGCGTATGTCCATTTGGGTTATGAATCTGTTACTTTGAGTTCTGATACTGCAAAGACTTTGGGATTGGAAACTGAAGGGAAACAAACTCAGATGTCTGGAAGAAAAGGCCTCTACGTTAGTGCAGACTCTGTTTATGATTTACTTAAAGAAAAAACAATTCAAGAAACATCTAAGAGACATCCTGAAATGAATTCTGAAGAAATTGGGGATATTGCACATAATGTTGCAGTTGGAACCCTTCGATATGAAATGATAAAATATGATCTTGACAAAATAATCACTTTTGATTTAACAAAATCCTTAAGCTTGGAAGGTGACACTGCACCATATATTCAATATACTCATGCAAGAGCGTCCAGAATATTAGAAAAATCTGGACGAACTCCTTCTATTGATGTTAATTATTCTATGTTGTCTGAAAAATCAGAACTTGATTTAGTTAAAACAATTGGATTATTTGGAATTGCAGTAAAGGACTCTGCAAATAATTTATCTCCTAAAGTTATTGCACGTTATTGTTATGATCTTGCAGTTTCTTTCAATTCTTTTTATGAACACAATAAAGTTTTAGGAATTGGTGATGAGAATCTGGAGAATTCTAGATTATGTCTTGTTAATTCTTTTAAGATGACTATAGAACGTGCCCTTGATTTGATTGGGATTACTGCCCCTGAAAAAATGTAATGTCCTGAAGAGACAATGTTATCATCTCTTCAGGGATATCTAATTGAGTTTAAACTCAATTGATATCATGGCGTGCAAACCAATGAACATTTGAAATTCTTGCTTTAATAAAAACTACTTAAAGCGTATCAAAATTATCAAAAATGTGGAAACTGTACCAATAAACTATACATTAACTTTTGAACCTGATCTAAAAAAATTCACATTTTTTGGAACTGAACAAATTACAGTTTCTTGTAAAAAATCTACAAATAAAATAACCATGCATTGTGCTGAACTAAAAATTAAATCCTGTACTGTACAATATGGAAATAAAACAATTTCATCTGTTCCAAAAACTGATGAGAAAAAAGAAGAACTAACCATAAAATTATCTCAAAAAATTAAAGGTGATGCAATCATCTCCTTGGAATTTCAAGGAATTCTAAATGACCGATTATTGGGATTTTATCGTAGTCAATACAAGCAAAATGGAAAAACCAAATACTTGGCTACCACTCAATTTGAAGCAGCAGATGCTAGACGTGCATTTCCATGTTGGGATGAACCTGAGGCAAAAGCAACATTTGAAATCTCAATTATTGCTGATAAGAAATTTTCTGCAATTTCTAACATGCCTGTAATCTCAAAGAAAAAAATCAAAAACAAAACACTATACAAATTTGATAAAACACCTGTTATGTCTACATATTTGATTTATCTTGGAGTAGGTGAATTTGAATATCTTGCAGGAAAAACAGGTAAAGTCCAAATTCGTGTAGTTACTACCAAGGGAAATAAATCCAAAGGAAAATACTCTTTGGATTTAGGGAAAAAACTCTTAACATCTTATGAAAAATACTTTGGAATAAAATACCCTTTACCTAAATTAGATTTGATTGCAATTCCTGATTTTGCAGCAGGTGCTATGGAAAATTGGGGTGCCATAACATTTAGAGAAACTATTTTACTTTATGACCCCAAGACTTCTTCAACTAGAACTAAACAATTCATTGCCGAAGTAATTTCTCATGAAATCGCACATCAGTGGTTTGGTAATTTAGTTACTATGAAGTGGTGGAATGACTTGTGGCTCAATGAGTCATTTGCAACATTCATGGCAACAAAGTTTGTTGACAAGTTTTATCCTGAATGGAATTTGTGGGATCAATTCATTGAAGATGCAATGAATACTGCAATGGGCCTGGATTCTCTTAAAACCACTCATCCGATTGATGTCACTGTAAATTCTCCTGCAGAAATTCGAGAAATTTTTGATGCAATTTCATATGATAAGGGTGGTTGTGTTTTGAGAATGCTTGAAAATTATGTTGGTGAAACAAACTTTAGAGCAGGGCTCAAAAAATATCTCTCTTCATTCAAGTATGGAAATGCTGCAGGACAAGATTTGTGGGATGCAATTGGAAAAGCATCAAAAATGCCTGTGTCTGCAATGGTCAATTCTTGGTTAAAACAACCTGGCTTTCCTCAAATTGAAATTACTCAAAATAACACCTCTCTTGAATTAAAACAAAGTCGCTTTTTGATGGAGCCTACTGCAAAAACTCAGAAAGGTCTATGGAATGTTCCGATAACTTTGGGATTGGGAAATGAAACTACAACAAAATTGCTTACTAAAAAATCGACCAAACTAAAAATTCCATCTAGTCCTGGATTTGTTGCAAATATTGGAAGAACTGGATTTTATCGTGTAAAATATGATGATGGAATTTTACTTGATCTAAAAATGCTCGTTGATCAAAAACAAATCCCTCATGTTGATAGATGGGCAATTCAAAATGATCTATTTGCTTTATGTGTTGCAGGAAAAGAAGAAGTTTCAAATTATTTGGATTTTACTGATGCATATTTTGATGAGGACTCGTATCTTGCACAAACAAATGTTGCAAATAATCTAAACTTTTTGTCCTCTTTGACTTTCTTTGAAGACTTTGGAGATGAGATTCGCGAATACACTATTAACTACTTTAGAAAAATTTTGTCAAATCTTGGTTGGATTCCAAAAAAATCAGACAAACATACTGATGCATTTCTGAGAGGATTTTCTATTTTTGTTCTAGGTAAACTTGGTGATGAATCAATTATTGAACAAGCAGAAATTAAATTCAAAGCATTTTTGAAAAATCCTTCTACTTTGCATCCTGATGTTAGAGAATCTATTTTTTCTTTAGTTGCATGGAATGGAAATGTAAAAACACATTCTCTTTTTGTTAAATTGTATAAAAAAGCAAAAACTATGGAAGAAAAATTACGCTTCTTGGGTGCAATGTGTAGCTTCCGTGATGAGAAATTATTACTAAAAACATTACAATTCTCTCAAACACCTGAAGTCCGCTCTCAAAATATGCAATTACCAATTATGAGAATTGCTGCAAATCCATATGGCAAGAAAATCTTGTGGCCATGGATGAAAAAGAATTGGACAAAGATGAGTAAAAAAGTTGGATATGGAAATCCACTTTTTAATAGAATTGTTGCAAGTATTACTTTGGTGGCTGATGATTCGATGGAGTCTGACATTAAGGCATTTTTCAAGAAAAACCCTACTCCTGGAACTGAAAGAACACAAACTCAAACTTTGGAAAAAATTAGAATTTACTCTAAACTCTTAAGAAAAATGAAAAAAGACTTTGCCCAAAATGGCTAAAAAAATTCTTCCAGCAATCTCCCTTGGACTCATTACAATCTTTGCATTAGTTTTTCTAACTGGTGGTGCAACTGATGATCACAAAGAGTTTCGTCAAACATTTCAAATTGATGCCACATACTATCCTACAGGAAATGTAGAAATTACTTTTCTTGATAAATCTGGAAAAACCACTGGTGTTGTGATGGAAATTCTTGGAATGGATGATTCCTTTCAAAAATCATATGTTGGTTCAGAGTTTATTGAATTGGTTCCATTCTCTCAAACTCCAAAATATGGTTGGGAAATTCATCCAATAGTATTAGAAATTGATCATTTGGATTTTGGTCATGTCCAATTAAAAACTGAAATTCATGAACTTGACAAACCAACTCCACATGTGATTTATTCACAGCCCTAGATCAGATACAAGATTTTATTGTACCTTCAAAATACTTGAAATATCTTGGAATCCCTTGATAATTTAAAAAAAGGCAAACGTGGTGCAATTGCCAAAGCAATTACTCTAGTTGAAAATGATCAAAAACAAGCAAGAAAATTACTTAAACAAATATTCAAAGAAACTGGTAATTCCATAATAATAGGAATTACAGGACCAGCTGGTGCTGGAAAAAGTTCTCTGATTAACAAAACTGCAGTCGAATTAAAAAAATTAGGCACAAAACCTGCAGTCTTGGCAATTGATCCTACCAGTCATGTTACTGGTGGTGCAATTCTAGGTGACAGAGTTCGAATGAATGAATCTACTGATTCGGGAACTTATATCAGAAGTATTGCGTCACGCGGCGCAACAGGTGCAGTTTCTCGTTCACTGAGAAATAGTATTCGTGTTTTAGAATATGCTGGATTTAATCCAATAATTATTGAAAGTGTTGGGGCTGGACAGACTGAAGTTGAAATTTCAAATATTGCAGATATTACAGTAGTTGTGTTTAATCCAAACACTGGAGATAGTATTCAAACCATAAAAGCAGGACTTACTGAAATTGGTGATATCTATCTTGTAAACAAAAGTGACCTTAGTGGGACAAATCAACTTTTTGATGCAGTACGGGATTTTATTGGAGATACTGAAAGAAATCCTGCAATTCTGAAAACTTCAGTAAAAAAGAATCAGGGAATTGCAGAATTTGCAAAAACTCTTAAAAAATTAATGAAATCAAAACAAGAATCTAAAAAAGAAAAGGATGAAAAAAGATTAGAGTCTGAACTCAAAGACATTGTTTTAAATAACATCAAAGAAAAAATTGATGATATGCTAGAATCTGATAAGACCTTTTCAAATTATCTTAAAAAATTAAATACGAAAAAAATTGACCCTTATAATGCAGGAGACAAAATAACAAAATCTTTACTAAAATAATATCATGGCTGCTAAAAAATCAAAAACCCCTGAAAAGAAAATTTTCACTGATTCTAATTTTCCAGTAAAACGAATTTATCAAAAATCTACTAAAAAAAGACCAAATGAGGATGCAGGAAAATATCCATTCACTCGAGGAATTCATCCTGGAATGTACCGTGAGCGATTTTGGACTATGCGACAATATTCTGGATTTGGAGATGCAAAATTAACTAATGAGCGATTCAAATTCATGCTTGAAAAAGGACAGACAGGACTTTCTATGGCTTTTGATTTACCAACTCAAATTGGATATGATTCTGATTCTCCACAAGCTGAAGGTGAAGTAGGAAAAGTCGGTGTCTCAATTACATCCATAAAAGACATGATGACTGCCTTTGATGGTATTCCTTTAGGTAAAGTCAGTTCTTCAATGACGATTAACTCCTCAGCATCAACTCTACTTGCATATTATATTGCAGTTGGAGAATCTCAGGGATTCAAAAGCCATGAACTTCGTGGAACTACTCAAAACGATATCCTCAAAGAGTATATTGCAAGAAATACCTACATCTATCCTCCTCAACCATCAATGAGATTAATTGGAGACATGATTGAATACTGTGCACAAAAAGTTCCTTCTTGGTATCCTGTATCAATTTCAGGATATCATATGAGAGAAGCTGGTTGTACTGCAACTCAAGAGATTGCATTTACTTTGGCCAATGCCATTGCATATATTCAAACATGTATTGATGCTGGATTAAAAATTGATGATTTTGCACCACGTTTGTCGTTTTTCTTTTGTTGTACTATAGAATTCTTTGAAGAAGTTGCAAAGTTTAGAGTTGCACGTAAAGTTTATGCTAAAATTCTCAAAGAAATATTTCATGCAAAAAATCCACGTTCTTTACAATTAAAATTCCATACTCAAACTAGTGGTGAATCTCTAACTGCGCAACAACCTGATAATAATATCATTCGTGTTGCAATTCAAACAATGGCAGCTGTTGCTGGTGGCACGCAATCACTACATACCAATTCTCGAGATGAGGCATTAGCATTACCTACCCAGGAATCAGCAAAGATTGCATTACGAACACAACAAATCGTAGCTCATGAAAGTGGAATCACAAAGACTGCAGATCCACTTGCAGGTTCTTACTATTTAGAAGATTTATGTGATCAAATAGAGGCAGATGTCTGGAAATATTTGAAAAAAATTCAGAAAATGGGTGGTTCAGTTAAAGCAATTGAGAAGGGATTTTTCCAATCAGAAATTAGAGCAAACGCATATCGTCTCAAAAAAGAAGCAGATTCAGGTGAGCGTGTAATTGTTGGAGTTAACAAGTATGCTGAAGACGAAGAACAACCAGAATTACTTCGAGTTGATGGGAGAATTGAGATTCAACAAAACAAAGCAATCAAAAAATTACGTGCATCCCGTGATAACAAAAAATTAGAAAAAGCATTATCTGCAATGAAGAGTGCAGCTGATACTAGTGAGAATTTAATGCCTTACATTATTGATTCGGCCAAAGCATTTGCCACAACAGGTGAGATTAGCAATACATTCAGAGAAGTCTTTGGCGAATATCGTCCAAAAGAGGTCTTTTAATTGAAAATTGATCATATTGCAATTGCAGTAAATGATGTTGAAGAATCAGCTAAAACATATCAACAAGCATTAGGGGTTGATTCTGTTGAATTTGAGACTGTTGAATCTGAAGGTGTTAAAGTGGCAATCATTCATTTGGAAAATGGTCGAATAGAATTAATGCAACCCACAAATGATTCAAGTCCAATAAAGAAATTCTTAGATAAAAAAGGTCAAGGATTACATCATTTGGCTTTAGATACTGGTGACATTGAAGGAGAAGTTAAACGAATGGAAGGATGTGGTATTCAATTTTTGGGTCAAATTCGACCTGGATCTGCTGGAACTAAAGTAACTTTCATTCATCCAAAATCATTACATGGTGTTTTGGCAGAACTTTGTTCTCATCCTCAATAAAGTATATTCCGATCAATTTTATAAAAAAATCACTGACAAACAGTTAACACGTTTTAAACTTAATACAAAAATACACTATCATTACAAATTAGTTTATGAAAACAAATTGCAAATGTGGTTGTGATACCCCATTAACTGATTATGAATACAGAAAATGGAGTGGTTACAAACGCGGACACGAACCTCTTCCATAATATTTTATGAAATAGTTCAAAACTGAATAAAATCTGAATAGATTTTGTTCTAAAAAATAATTTTGATGCTTGAAATTTTTAAATCATATTTTTAGAAAATGTTTTTAAAAATATTCTTAACTCTTCTTTTTGGATTTTTGGGTGTGTATTTTCCCAAATTTTTAATTGATTGAATTTTGCAAGTTCATAAAAAACATCTTTATCTTCATCGCTAAATTCATCATGTCCTTTTTTGTTAATTTTACCTCGCCTTCGTAAAATTCCGTGCCTACCTTCTGATTCTTCTTGGAATTCTATAATGATTTTGTTTTTAAAATCTATTAAATCTGGAACAAATTGTCTAAATCCTTTTCTCCTGAATTCTTCGGCTTGTTTTTGAGTTAATATTGGCGCTTTTTGCCATTTTCCAAACTCATTAATTATTATTCTAGTTTTACCTTCTTTGGTATCTGAATCTATTGCAAATTTAAAATGTTTTTTATCGTCAATTTCTTTTACTTGTTGATATATGTGAAACAATTTTTCAAGATCTTGAATCCCCATTACACAAATTCATTAATTTTACTATTTTATCCGAAGGTAATTTTGTTATATTTGAAATTGATCTAAAAATTTAAAATATTTTTTGATTTTTTATTCCATCATTTTCAAAGTATCTGAAGCTGTAATGATCCCTACTATTTTTGATTTTTTTGTTACAAGGATACATTTTGAATACCTGATTAATGGCACCAATACATTAGCTGGTGTATCCCAATCTACAATGGGTGGTACTGAATCCATTGTATCTGCAAGTTTTGCATTTTTGAGTTCTAATTCACCTGATGCTAAATGTTTGACAATTCCATCTTCTGTAATTACTCCTACAATATCTTTTCCTTCAAAAACTGGAATTTGACTGATTGATAATTGATGCATTTTTTTAATTGCATCATGTAATGTATCTGATGGTTTTGATTTTACAATTTCTTTACTACAAAAATCTCCTGCAGTATGTGATGATGATTTTCCTTCCAAATTTGATAAATTCTCAAATATCTTTTTTGCAGTTTCATAACTTGGTTGACTTCTTCCTGACTCAATCTGATTAATCATTGATGTACTGACATCTGTTAGCGATGCTAATTTTTTTTGAGTAATTCCTAATTTTTGACGTTGTTGTTTTATTGAATCTATACGTGGAAGCAATACTGATTAAGTAATTCTTAACATGTATTAAATTATACTTTATTTCCTCTTCTTTGGATTCTCAATTACTGCTTGTGCTGCTGCAACAATAGCAATTGGGATTCGATGTGGTGAGGCACTAACATACGAAAGACCAATTTTGTGACAGAATTTGATTGAACTTGGGTCTCCTCCATGCTCTCCACAAATCCCAACTTCCATATTCTTTCTGATTTTTCGTCCACTGACAACTCCAATATTTATTAAATTTCCAACTCCGTTTACATCAATTGATTGGAATGGATTTCTTTCAAGCAATTCTTTTTCCATGTATTCTGGAAGGAATTTTCCTTCTACATCTTCTCTACTAAAACTAAATGTTCCTTGTGTTAAGTCATTTGTTCCAAAACTAAAGAATTCTGCAGTAGTTGCAAGTTCATTTGCAGTTAATGCTGCTCTAACGACTTCAATCATTGTTCCAAAATTAATTTTTAATTTTAACTTGTTTTCTGTTTCCACTTCTTTCTTAATTTTGTCGTAAATTTCTTTGATATGATTTAATTCTGCAATACTACTAATTTGAGGAATCATAATTTGTGGATGTGCTTTAACTTTCTTCTTGGTTAATACAACTAAAGCTTCAAACACTGCTCTAATTTGCATTTCATATATTTCTGGATATGTGATTCCTACTCTGACTCCTCTATGACCCATCATTGGATTGACTTCAGCTAATTCTCTTGCTCTTTTTAAAACAATTTCTGATTTTTCAATTTCTTTTGTTTTGCCATTTGCTTTTAATTTTTGAATTTTTTCAACTAATTCTTCTGGATTTGGTAAGAATTCATGTAGTGGTGGATCTAATAATCTAATTGTAACTTCGTATCCCTCCATTGCTTTTAGAATTTCAATAAAGTCACTTTTTTGTAATTGGCCTAATTTTTTAAGAACTTGACTTCTCTCTTCGATGTCTTTTGCCATTATCATATCTACAAATAATCCAATTCTATCAGTACCGTTGAACATTCTTTCTGTTCTACACAATCCAATACCTTGTCCTCCAAACTTTCTTGCAAGTTTTGCACCTTCTGGTGTGTCTGCATTTGCTCTAATTCCAAGTGTTTTTGTTTTTTGTGCCCATGTTAAGATTTGTTCAAAGTCTTTTGTTACTTTTGGCTCCACTGTTGGAACTTCCCCTAGGAATACTGTTCCTGCACTTCCATCAATAGAAATTGTATCTCCTTCTTTTATTGTGATTCCATTTGCAGTACATGTATTATTATCATAATCAATTTTTAGTTCTGGACATCCAACAATACATGGCTTGCCCATTCCTCTTGAAACAATTGCTGCATGAGATGATTTTCCTCCTAAACTGGTAAGAATCCCCTCTGCTGAGAAAAATGCAGGAACATCTTCAGGTTTAGTTTCTTTTCTAACTAGAATGATTTTCTTTCCTTCTTCACCCAACTCAATTGTTCTTTTAACGTCAAACACTACAATTCCGCTAGCTGCACCTGGTGATGCTGCAATCCCTTTTGCTAATTGTTTATGTTCTTTAATTTTTGATTCATCCATTGTTCTATGTAGTAATGCTTCTAGTTGTTGTGCTGGAATTCTTGTAAGTGCTCTATTTTTATCAATTAGTCTTTCTTTTACCATGTCTACTGATGTTTTTACAAGTGCCATTGCACTCATTTTTGCTGTTCTCGTTTGTAATAGATAGAACTTACCTTGTTCTACTGTAAATTCAATATCTTGTGGTTCTCTGTAATGTTTTTCTAATTTTGTACATGCTTTACTAAGTTCTGAATATGATTTTGGCATATCTTTTTTCAATTCTTCTATATTTTTTCCTGTTCTTACACCTGCAACAACATCTTCACCTTGTGCATTAATCAAATACTCTCCTTCGATCTCTTTTTTACCATTATGTCCATTTCTTGTAAATACTACTCCTGTTGCACTGTCATCTCCCATATTTCCAAATACCATTGTAACTACATTAACTGCAGTTCCATTTGCAATATCTTTAGTAATTCCATTTTTTTCACGATAAACTACTGCTCTCTCCCCCATCCAACTTTTGAAAACTGCTTTAATTGCTAATTCTAATTGTTCATTTGGTGAATCTGGGAATTTTCTTTTTGTATGGTCTTCACAGATTTTTTTATACTGTGTTACGATCATCTTTAGTGATTCAACATTTAATTTACTATCATCTACAACGCCTTGTTTTTCTTTTGCAGAGTCTAACACATTATCAAATTTTTCATCATTTACTCCAAAAACTACTTTTCCAAATAATTGAATAAAACGTCTGTACGAATCCCATGAAAAACGTGGATTTTTTGTTTGTTCTGCAAATCCTTCAACAGTTTTTTCATTTAATCCTAAATTCAAAATTGTATCCATCATTCCAGGCATAGAAATTGCAGCACCTGAACGAACAGACACTAATAATGGATTTTCAGTTGAATTCCATTTTTTACCTGTTTTTTTCTCCATTTTTGTAATATTTTTCATAACTGCAGGAATTACGTCCTTTGGAAGTTTTCTACCGTTATCATAATACTTGTTACAAACTTCAGTTGTAATGGTAAACCCTGGTGGCACTGGGAGTTTTAATTGAGTCATTTCGCTCAATCCTGCACCTTTACCTCCTAGAAGCATTCTTTTTTTACTGTCTGCCTCCTCAAATGCATAAACTGGTTTTGCCATACGAAAAATTATCAATATTTTTGGCTTTTTAAACTAATGCCTTGGCAAATTCTGAAATAATTTTTTCCCAGTTTTTTGCTTTAATAATTCCACTTGCAACTAGAATCCCTTTTGATCCAAGTTCTGATGCTTTTGAAACATCATTTCCTGAAATAATTCCTGCCCCACAAAGTAACTTTGTTTTATTTTTTGCATTGTTTACTGAAATCACTGCTTTTGAAATCAATTCTGGTCTTTCTGTTGACACAGATTTTCCTGAGCCAATTAACTCTGGTGGTTCAATTGCAATGTAATCAGGATTTAATTTTACATATTTTTTAGCTTCTGCAACATCTTTAACACATACAATCGAAATCATTTTCAATTCCTTTAACTTTGACACAATCTTTTGGATTTCTTTACTTGAAATTCTATGTTCGCTGTGATTAATTAGAGAACCTTTAACTTTAGATTTTTTCAATAACTCTGGAATCATAAACCCTGTTGTACTTCCAACTTTTGAGTCATCTACATGTTGTGCCAAAATTGGGATTGTACTGTTAGATACAACTCCTATCAAATGTTGTGGTGGTGCAATTGCAATTTTGATTTTATATTTTTTAGCAACTTTTTCTGCAGTTTTAACGAATTTGATAATTTTATCTCCTGAAATTTCTTCATAATTTTTACAATTAATTATAAACATCTTTTTTTGAAGATTTCTCCATTGTATTTAATTCTTAATTAGAATTTTTTAATCGTTTATCATACACTTTTTTCATAATTGAAACTATGATCATTAGAGTTAATCCTGCAGCATTTGTTCCAATTATGAAAATGTCAGTCACAATAAACCCGTAAGTTAGCCATAGAATTGAACCTGCAGCGATAAATATCATCAAAAATTTTGAGACATCTCTTAAACTCTTTGTCTTATATCCTTTGTAGATTTGTTCGACCCATCCTGTGAGAATTAAAATCCCTGCAGATATTCCTAAAATTGTTAATAGTGTACCATCTATTTCCATTTTAACTCCAGAAAAATTCATCTAATCCTGTTTGTTTTGGTTTTCCTAAAATTGTATCAAAATCTAAATCCATTGATGATGTAATTTGCTCTAGTGTAGATTCTAAAAATTCCATGTATTTTTTGGAATCTATTTCTTCTTTTTTTGCAAGTTCAACTGGTTTTACACCTGGCTTGTTTAAAATTTTAATAAATGATATCCTGTCCCCTTTTTTAATTTCTCTGATTGATTCAAGCTGTTTTGCAGCTCTGATGTGTTGTGGAATTGTTTTTACATATTCTGATGGGGCTTTGCTGAGCATGACGTTGAATGATAATTCTTCTAGTGGGATTTCTTTTGCTTCTACTTTTTTACCACATGATGCAATTTTATCTGAAATTTCTTTTTTTGCATTTGCAAAATCTTCCATTGTTTGAACTTTTGACAATACGTCAATCAATTCATAAAATAAATTTTTAATGAATCCTGGTGTATGTGATTTTTTTCCAGTTAATCCTTTAACATCTACTTTTCCATCCTTTGTAACTCCTAGGTAGTTTTTCTTTCTATTACTTAGTACACAATATCTGTAAGTTTTATCAATCTCTAAATCTACCCCATGATCTTTTTTTGCTTGCTCAATTACTGATTTGATTTGTTCTGATGTGGGATTTTTAATGAATAAAGAATCTGTATCTCCATAAAGAACTTCAATTCCTGTGCCTTCACATTTTTTGATTGTTTCAAGAATTGTGAATCTCCCAATAGCTGTAGTTGATTCTGCTGCTGGCAGAAAATACAATGGAAATATTTCTGCACCCATTACCCCATAGCTAGCATTTAGAATAACTTTGAGTGCTTGACTGACAACTGTATATTGCTGTCTTTGTTGCTCTGTAATTGTTTCTTTTTTTGATAGACTTTTGTAGTAATTTACCCTCAAATCTCTCAGAGAACCAATTATTGATGATGTAATTCCATTTTTTTTAGTGCATGACCAGTGATTCGTTCCTGGAATTGTATTTTTTTTACATTCTTCATGTGGGCATCTAACTGTTTCATATGATAGATTTCTAACTTTGATGATACTAGGATACAGACTAGCAAAGTCCATTACTACCACATCAAAATGAATTCCTTCTTTTGGTTCTACAACTAAACCTCCTCTGTATTTTTTATCTTTTATTACTGCATCAGACATTACTCCTTCTGATTTCTGTTCCAGCTCTACTCTTTTTGGAATAAGATAATTCTCTTTTCTATGTTCATAGTATAGTAAACTTCTAATCCATTGGGACACTCCCATTCTTGCAATATCGTCAACAGGCATTCTGCCAATTCTTGCAATAATCACAAGCAGATTCATCAACAAATCATTATTGAAACTTGTAAGCTCATATGTTAACAAGGCATCATTATAACAATAATTTGCAGTCTGGTAAAGCGTTAATTCATCAAATTCTAAACCATAATCAATTTTTTCTTTTCCAAGTAATGCTTTTGAAACTGCATTTAATGAAAAACTTGTGTATTTTTGGCTGAATGCATAAATTTGAAATGATCTATTTGATAATGTTCTATACAAATCAATATGAACTCCATGTCGTAATGTTGCCGAATCCCTCATCATGTAAAACGGATTCTCTGAATTTTTAATTCCTAATCTATCTGCTCTATTATAGAGATAAGGTAGATCAAATTCATCTCCGTTGTATGTTACAACAAATGGAAAGTCTTTGATAATTTTAAATGCATCTTGAATCATGTTTTTTTCTTTATCTAAATCATAAAATGTCACTTTGATTTTAGAATCTAATTCATTTTTTCCTTGATCTGTACCTTCAGTTTTAAGTACAAAAATCTGATCAAACCCATCACTTCCTTTAAGGCCGATTGCTGTAATTTTTTTTTCAGCAATTTTTGGGTCTGGAATTCTTCCTATTTCTGCCTCAACTTCTATATCCACACTCAATCTCTTAATTTTTGGAATTGGTTGATTGAGTAATTCTGCCCATTCTGAAATGTATTCTTTAAATTGTTCTGCATCTACCATACTCTCGCTATCCACTTTATCCCACAACAAACTTTTCAGCGCAATTTTTACTTCATCTGAAATTTCTAAATCATGTTGTTTTACTTCTCCTTTGATAATCTCATAATATTTTCCAACAATTAGTCGTCTATCGTATAAATAATTCTCATAATATTTGATATCTGATTCCCACGTTTCAATTACATTTCTAATGCTTTTATCGCCTGTTGTTCCTCCGATTGCTAGAGGATCCACTGCAGTAATTTTTGACATTTCAATTTCTTTATCTTTGATTAAATCATGACGTTTGACTGATTTAATTTCTAAAATATCATCTCTATCTTGAAGAAAATCTAATTCATCTGGATTTAATCTTGAATAACAATATGGTTTGTGATGTGTTTGATCTTTCCATAAAATTAATTTCTGTGATTTTGGTTCATAGAATTTTAAAACTACTGATTTTGAATTACTATCATATGTAGCTGACACCAACATTGCTGGTGGCATATTTTCAATTTTTTCAATTTCTGCTACATTTACTTGCATTATTATTCAGATTTTTCGTATTTGTTTACTAACTCTTTAGTCCATTTTGAAATTTTATTTTTATCTAAATGGATCACCTCAACTCCTGCTTCTTCTAATAAATCATAATCTGTTTCTGGATATGAGTCTAAACAAACAAATTTCTTAATTCCTATAGTTATTGCCATTTTAGTACATTCTAAACATGGGACAAATGTGGTGTATAGTACTGCTCCTTCAATTCCTGCCTCAATTCCTAAAATTGCACAATGCATTATGGCATTTGCTTCTGCGTGATTACATAGGCATCTGTCTAATGCTGCACCTGATTTGATCTTTCCTTCCATTCTGTCTTGACATCTTTTACATCCTCCCTCAAAACAATTCTTGATTCCTGGTGGTGTTCCATTATATCCTGTAGCTAATTGTCTATGATTTCTGACAATTACTGCTCCTACCTGTCGTGTAATACAATTTGAACGTAATTTAGCCAACTCTGCTTGTAACATAAAATATTCATCCCAATTGGGTCTCTCAAAAGTACTCATACCATGCCTATTTGAGCACTCCATATATGGTTCACGCTAGTCGTATCTTTGACAAACTTCTATTAATTTTGAAAACTAATACTTTATTCTTAAATCAAATAACATGTTCTTGAGTATCACATAATATTTAGCTACACGAAAACATAAAATCCATACTTTGTGATTTTTCTATTATCTTATGACCCAATACTTGGATAAAAAATACATACAAAAAAACTCAATTGAAAAAAGAGATTATCAAGAAACTCTTGCAAATCAAGCAATTGCTGAAAATTGTATAATTGTTTTACCCACTGGTTTAGGGAAGACTGCTATTGCATTAACTGTAATTGCCGAATACCTCTCAAAAGGTTCTGGAGGCGTTTTATTTTTAGCACCTACTAGAGTTTTAGTAAATCAACATTATGAATTTCTTAAAGAACATCTTACTGTACAAGATATTTCATTGGTAACTGGTGAGGACACAATTGAAAAAAGAACAAAGCTTTGGAAATGCAGTGTAATTTGTGCCACCCCTGAAATTGCAAGAAATGACTTTGCGCGTGGAATCATCTCCTCGGATCAATTTACCTTGGTAATTTTTGATGAAGTACATAGAACCGTTGGCGATTATGCCTATTCTGGAATTGCAGAAAAATTTGAGGACTCGACTACGAGAATTATAGGGATGACTGCAACACTTCCTAGTGAAAAAGAAAAAGCCAGTGAAATAATGACTCGTCTAAAAATTTCATGTATTGCTGAACGAAATGAAAATAGTTCTGATGTAAAATCTTATACTCAAGAAACTGATACTGAATGGATTAAAGTTGAACTTCCTGATGAATTAAAAATTATTCAATCTCTATTGAAATCTGCTCTTGATCAAAGATATGACACTTTGCGTGAAAATGGAATTAAATTAAATTCTCAACAATCCTTGTCTGCACTACTTCGAATTAGACAATTTGTTTTATCTCAAAATAGACGTTCTGCAAAACCCCTATTCACAGCAATTAGAATTCATTATGCATTGAATATGCTTGAAGTTCATGGAATCACCCCTTTCTTAAAATTCTGTACTCGTACTCAGGCAAAAAAAGGCGTTGGAATAAAAGATCTCTTCGAACTTGATCCTAATTTCACAAAGGCAATTTCTCTTGCAAAAAAAGCACAATCTGATGGAATAGAACATTCTAAAATCCCAAAACTTAAAGAAATTATAGATTCTGTTTCTGGGAAGGCATTAATTTTTACAAGTTTTAGAGATTCTGTTGATTTAATCTTCAATCAATTAAATAAATTGGGCATTCCCACAGGAATTTTAATTGGTAAATCTGGCGATACTGGATTAAAACAAAAAAAGCAAATTGAAACTGTACAAAAGTTCCGTGATGGTGTTTTTCAGGTATTAGTCGCAACTCGTGTCGGTGAAGAAGGATTAGATATTGCTGAAGTTAATCAGGTGATTTTTTATGATAATGTTCCAAGCTCTATCCGATTTGTTCAAAGAAGGGGTAGAACTGGACGAAAAGATACAGGGAAACTTGTTGTTTTAATCGCAAAAAATACTATTGATGAGACATACTATTGGATTGGTCAACGAAAAATTTCTGCTTCAAAATCTATGGGGAGTAAAATGACTCAAATGCTTGAAAAAAATAAAAATACTCCTGGAAAAAACGGATTGGATGCTTTTTTCTAATTTTGGTACTGTTTAGATATTTTTTGAAAAATCAATTGCTTTTTTTGTATGATTTTTTTCTTCATTCCAGTTTCTAAGTGATGTATACTGGACTTTTTTAAATTCAAAAAATTTTCTAATCTAATATCGAATTGATTGTGAAGAAAATTATTTATTTCATCGAATCCTCCTTCGATCTCTACATTTTCAAATACATCTTCTGCCAAACTATTCAATGATTTCTCTAAATTTTCTAAAATATCTTCTAATGTTTTTTCAGTTAACATCATTAAATTATTAATTTTAATATAATCAAAAAATGTTTTCTGATGTATAATCTATCCTAATCTTTTGATGATATGGTATCCAAATTCGGTTTTAACTGGCTCTGATATCTCTCCTACTTGTAATTTAAATGCCACATTTTCAAATTCTTTTACCATTTGTCCTTTCACAAAATATCCTAAATCTCCTTCTTTTTTTGAACTTGGACATGTGGATACTTCTTTGGCTACTGCTCCAAATTTTTGACCGTTTTTTATTTTTTCTAAAATATCTACTGCATCACTTTGTTTTGGAACTAGTATGTGTGAACACTTTATTTTATTTGACAATGCTTAGTCTTTTTACATGGACTCTTTATTTGTTGGGATTGAAGTAATATAAAATTAAATTTTCAATCTAATCCCCAACTAACTTTGTTTACGGGAATAATTTTCAAAAATGGTGCTTCGTTTTCTTTCCATGGTTCTCGTCTGACCCATTCAAATTTTTTAAAAAATATATCATATAATTCTTGAAATTCATTTCCTTGTTCTATGATCTCTGTTTTACCTTGAATACACACGGCCTTGTGGTGTTTTGATTTGTAAATATCTATTACAATTCCTACATTATGATTTTTTTTAATATTCTTAAATGCTCTAGTGTCATAATCTGTTGCTACGATGATGTATTTTTTATTAAATACAAATGAAACTGGTTTTACGTGTGGTATATCTCTATGTGCTGTTGCAATTCGTGCTTCTTCTAATGTCTCTAAAAATTCAATCTCTTTTTGATTAAATTCAATCAATTGAAAATTCGTTCTCTTATTTCTGGAATGTGTTTGTATATGATGTCTCTAACTTTAATTTGGTCTTCAGCTGTTGGTGCCTCTTTTTGGGCACTAAGAATTGCTCCACTCATGCCAAGTGCCATACCCATCACAATTCCATACACAAATTCTTTTGGGTCTTCAACTTGTAATGTTTCTTTATTTTCTTTAATCTCTTCAAGATATGCTGGAATTGTTGCTACTGCACCATTAATGGTTTGTAGGATTATTGCTTCTAATTGTTCTTCACTCATGTTAAGGATTGGAAAGTTTTCTTAATATATTTGCGTAAATTCTCTATATCTAATTTATTCTAAAACACTCTCTGTGCATGTTTTAATTTGCTAGAATTTGATTGTACACAATAACTTCAAACAAAATTCTTTTTGTAATTTCCCTAAGATTTTTAATCCATTGCACTTTGTTTAAATTCATGTTTGCATATTTCACTACAAATGAAGCGAATGATGCACTTCCTGATGTAATCAAAAAATTTGAATTTGCTTTATCCAAAAATAACGAAGTAAGAAAAATAGAACAAGAATTACAATTGTCTGTATCTACTACTAATTCTTTTAAGGACTATATCACACTGAAACAAAGTCTAAACACTGCAATTACAAAATTCTATGAATCTGTGGAAATTCTTGAGAATACAGGAGTTGTAGTTAAAAGCATAGAACAAGGACTGCTTGATTTTCCTTCAAAGAGATTTGATGAAGAAGTTTGGCTTTGTTGGAAATATGGAGAGACTGAAATCAAATTTTGGCATGACAAAGATTCTGGATTTATGGGAAGAAAACCTATTGAAGTTAATGATGAATCTCTGGTTTGATCTATTTTCGTCTTTTTTTATCTCTACACATTCCACAAAGATATGATTTTTTAAAATTTTCCAAATCTTTTTCAAATAATTTTGTTTTATGATATGATTCTCCTGTTTGCATTCCTCCTGGAACTAGTTTTTTACAATTTGTACAATTGATTTTTTCATTAAATTTTATCTTTTTTTCACCCTCTAGGATTCTCCCTATTATCATAGATTTTTTGATTGTGTCTAAATATAAAAAACATCTACGAAAAAAACTCATGAATATTATATCGAACAGTATTTTCTTAATTGATGTTATCTGTATGGTTTAGAGTTATTCGAGTTCGTTTCTTACTTGCATCTGTAATTGCAGTTTCAACTGCATTATCTATGAATTGGTGGCTAAATTCATCAATTGACATCCTTGATGCAATTTTGACATTTGCAGGAGTGATGGCGCTTCATGCAAGTGTGGATCTCTTAAATGATTATTGGGATTTCAAACGTGGAATTGACACTGTAACTAAACGAACTAAGATGAGTGGTGGAACGGGTGTCTTGCCTGAAGGTTTACTTAAACCATCAACTGTTTATCGAGTAGGCATTGCATTTTTAATACTTGGTTCATTAATTGGAAGTTATTTTGTAATTACTGATGGAATAATTGTTGCAATAATTTTGGGATTTGCAATTTTGTCTATTTATTTTTACTCTACAAAAATTGTTGATTCTGGGTTAGGCGAATTTTTTGTTGCAGTGAAAGGATCCATGATTGTAATTGGTACATTTTACATTCAATTTGGACAAATTACTTTGGAATCTATTTTTGCAGGAATTGTAATTGGTACATTATCTTCTATGGTTTTGTTTATAGCTTCATTCCCTGATTATGATGCTGACAAGTCTAAGGGAAGAAAAACTTTGGTGATTTCAGTTGGAAAACAAAAAGCTTCAAAACTTTTTTGGTTATTTCCTTTTATTTCATTTAGTGTGATACTATTTGGTGTATCTCTGAATATTTTTCCATACTTGTCATTGATCAGTTTACTTAGTATCCCTTTGATGATAAAATCTGGATTTGGTCTACAAAAAAATTATGATTCTGTAGATAGATTGGTTCCATTCATGTCTTCAACTTTGATGTTCAGTAGGATTACTGGTGTATTATTTATGATTAGTTTTTTGATTCCTTTATTTTCAAAATCTTAATTTCTATCTGCCCCATCACTCTTCCAAAATTTCTTTTGACATAAATTTAGTAATTATGTGATGATTGTATGATTCCAGGTAAAGCATCAAACAGTGGAACTTCAAAATTTGCTCAAAATTCAGGCGTAAATCTTGAGAATTTCAACACTTTTCAAAACCTAACTCTTTCCAATGTTGGGATTGGAACGTATCTTGGTGAACCTGATTCTGCAACTGACATTAAAGTTACAAATGCAGTTAAACAATCAATTCGCTCTGGTGTTAACGTTATAGATACTGCAATTAATTATCGTTCACAAAAGGCAGAACGTTCTGTTGGAAAAGCAATTTCTGAATTGATTGCTGATGCAGAAATTTCACGCGATCAAGTCTTTTTGAGTAGTAAAAATGGATATGTTACAAATGATGCTGATATTCAATTGGGGTTTTGGGAATATGTCAAACAAGAGTATACTCAGAAAGGTATTGTAAATGAAGGTGACATTACTTCTGGTTATCATTGCATGACTCCTTCTTATCTTTCTGATCAATTAGATCGTAGTTTAAAAAATCTAAATGTTGATTGTATTGATTTAATGTATTTGCATAATGCTATTGAAGGACAAATCAAAGATGTTTCTCGTGAAGACTTTTTAAATAATTTAAAATCTGTTTTTGAACTTTATGAGCAAAAACGTGACGAAGGAAAAATTCAATTTTATGGCATGGCAACTTGGGAATGTTTTAGAGTATCAAATGATGATCCCCAGTTTCTATCTCTTGAAGAAACTATCAACATGGCAAAAAAGGTTGGTGGTGACAACCATGGGTTTAGATTTATCCAATTACCTTTTAATTTGTACTATGATCAAGCACTACTTACAAAAAATCAAACATTTTCAAATGAATCTGTTTCTATTTTAGAATCTGCTGTAAATCTAGGGATAGGTGTTTTTACTAGTGTCCCATTTATGCAAGGAAGACTATTGTCTTCTGGAGTAATGCCTGAGTTTAATGACCTAAAACCTTCATTACGAGCTTTACAGTTTATTCGCTCTTCTCCTGGTGTTTTGGCCCCTTTGATAGGTCAAAAATCTTCAGAACATGTATCTGAAAATTTAGAAATATTGAACATTCCTCCTTTATCTGATGATGAGTTCTTAAAATTGGTAAAAAAATTAACTGCCTGAAATCTTTCTAACTTTGTAATTTCTAAAAAGATTAAATGTGCCTATCATTGCAGAATCAGAATGCCTGATAAAATATTTGATTATTCTAAAATCTGTAAATCTATTATGAATATAGATTCTAAAATTA
Source organism: Candidatus Nitrosopumilus sp. (assembly GCA_018263505.1). Taxonomy (GTDB): domain Archaea; phylum Thermoproteota; class Nitrososphaeria; order Nitrososphaerales; family Nitrosopumilaceae; genus Nitrosopumilus. The sequence goes on along the minus strand of JAANXA010000051.1, from coordinate 14,621 downwards.
GATTTGCAGGCGTAATAAATGAACGAGGCAGGTTAGTTGCAGGTGGAATGAGAGAAAATGTTGAACCACTAGAAAGTGAAAAAGATGATGAAATGATTTTCATGGAACTTGCATTACGTGTTAAAATGAGAAAAGAATTTGATAAACAACTTGGAACTGTCAATTTTGCAATGGCATCGCGTGAACGTGCACTTGCAATAAGTGTACCATTGGGTGAGGACATTTTGTATATTGCATCTGAACCCGATACTGATTATGGAATACTTCCAAAAAAAATTCTGGAAATCATTAATTCTTAAATTTTAACTCTCAATCTATAAATAGAATTTATCTGTGAAAAATCTGTGCCAGTGGATCCTGTTTGTGGAATTGAACTTGATGAATCATTATCTCTAATCCATGATCATAAAGGAAAAAATTTCTATTTTTGTTGTAATGGATGCAGAAAAATTTTCATCAAAAAACCCAATAAATACAAAAACAACTCTTAGATTGGAAAAGCCCCACACATTCTACAAAACTTAGAATCTTTAACTTCGTGTTTGCAATATGGACATACACTTTCTGCATTTTTGTCTACTGGTGTACCAAATAATTTATTAAAAATTTCAAAATAGTACATCGATTCTCTACTTCTAATCACTACTCCTTTTTCTTTCTCAACTGTCAGTTTTTTTTCAACAAATTGTTCTTCTCTTATTATTGAATCAAACAAATTTGTTAGACCTGCAGTTCCTGAACCTTCTTGCATTGGCGACTTGTTTCTCCAAACAATTTGTTGAGGAATTAATTTTTCAAAAGTTTTCCTAATAATCCATTTTCCCCGTCTTTTCCCTTGTTCATTTCTTACTTTCATATTTGCAGGAATGGATTTTGATAATTCTATTATTTTGTCCTCTAAAAAGGGCGATTCAATGATAACCCCTAATGCTTTACCAATTTTTTGTGTTGGGAAATGCATTACATTACAAACTCTTTTAATTTCATCTTCTAATTCTTCTTCAGGTTTATTTATTAGAAAATTATACCCTGCAAACAATTCATCTGCTCCATCTCCTGTGATGATTGATTTTTCTCCATTTTCTTTTGCCCATTTAATTGCTAAATACATGACTACATTATTTCTAATCTCAATATCGTTAAAATTTTTCAAAATCTTAATTGTCTCTTCAATTGCTTCTAAAATTACTGATGTTTTTACATTGTAAATTGATAATGGTAATTGCATCTGTTTTGATACCATTTGACAATAAGTAAGATCAGTTGAAACAAAATCTTCTGCAATAACTGTGACAGCTTTTGGTTTTCTTTTTTTAAGAAAATATGCAATTATTGTACTATCTAATCCACCTGAAAGTGAAATTAAATTTGATTCACATGAATTACATGCTTTTTCTAAAGCACTGTATGTGTTCTTGGAAATGTCATCCAATATCATTTACATTAATTTGAAATTAAAATAGGTATGCCTAATTTTTTAAAATATATTTTTCTTATTGCAAACTTTAAATTCTTTATGAATCACTTGAGAATCGATGTTACTTCCTGCAGAAATTGAATCTAAAACTTTGATCCCTGCATTAAGAGCAATTCTTGCAAAAAAACTTGCAGAGGATCATGATGTTCGAGAAGATGAAATTTCTAAAATGCTCGGTGTGACTCAGGCTGCTGTAAGTAACTACATTCGTGGGACTAGAGGTGATCCTTCATTGATTGCAAAACTCCTGTCTGAAGAACAAGTTGCAATAATGGTTGATGAATTATGCGATAATTTGTCATCTGATATGGCCTACACTCCTTCAAGCCTTTCAAAATTTATTGGATTGTGTAACTATATCAAATCTAGTTTATTGATTTGTGACATTCATCATAATCTTGAATCAAACATTGATGAACAAGTATGCAAAGAATGTGAAAATATGCTTCTTAAAGGTCCTGGAAGCGTTTATTAGATTTTGTTTAAAATTATTTCAATTGTTGAAGTCATTCTACCTATTCCTGCAGCTGATTCAGTATCTAAATTGATTTTTTGAACTTTTGAATTTCCACTCATCATTTTTTCAGTAATTATATTTGCAACTGCAACTGCATTTGGAATTGCATGTCCTCTTGCTTTGAGTATCACTTTGTTTTTGTTCCCAAGAATTGGTAAAACTTCTATAGCTGATTGCATTACTGGGTCATTTCCAATATTTATGATGGCTTCATCAGACTTTTCGGTCTGCTCTTGACCATGCGGTTCATTAACCTCTTCCATGAGCATTATTCATCAATTAGAAATTTTTAGTTCTTTTAAGTTTTATCGACCATTGATTCATTTTTCAAAATAATCAATTGGTATATTTTGATAATCTCCATTTGGGAGAACTCTTCTAATTGTAATAGGGATCACCCTTTGTTCTAATTCTTCCATTGAAATATCCAATGAAATTCTTGCACTTTTTGGAATTGGAATAAATGGTGGTGCTCCTAAAGATAATTGTAAAGCTCTTGCACCCATGATTCTTGCTTTTTCAAATCTTGTTAATGTTGGAGGACCAATTGTAATTTTATTTTTCTCACATGGAATCTCTATTGGATCATGCTCTTCCATTCTTTCAACTACTTCTCTTTCTTCAATCTCTTTGATTTTTTCCTCAAGTTTACCTTGTTCTTTTTCAGTTAATGGTTCTGGCAAATCTTTTCTATCAATTAATTTTCGATAAGTATCCAATGCTTTAGTTAATCCTAAATTCTCTTCAACTTCTGATTCTACTGGCACTTCAATTTGTTCAGTTTCATTTGCATCAGACAAGTACCGAATTTCTCTTAAAACGTTATATAATCTAATCATTTTAAATAACAAATTGAGCACGTTTTCTGTATCAAAAAAGCAATTAGTTTTAGAAATTCGAGAAAAAGCAAAAATTCCTTGTGATCTTAAACGTCATCTTTCTCCAAGAACTGTTGGAACTATCATGAGATCTATTCCTTTGGAAGGACATGCTCATCTATTGGGAAAGAGTATTGTTTATTTTGAAACAAGTGTTGATTCTGGAATTGAACGTGCCAGAACTGAATTTAAAAAAGGTGATGTTGCATTTTTGTCATCTACTGGTAGCATCTGTTTTTTTATTCAAGATGCTGTTTTTGGTAAACCTATGACTCCAATTGGAAAATTGGGAAACAACATTGATGCATTAAAGGATATTAAATCTGGAGATGTTTTATGTCTCTATGAAGAAGTTGATTGATACAAATGATGTCCTGAATATCCGCCCACTCTCTTAACCACTCCTTTCTTCATTGATTCTATAAGAAATGCATTAGCTGCTGAAATTTTGACACCTGTTTGTCTTGCCATATCTTGTACTGTGATGACTTTGGAGTTCTCAATAATTCTCATTGCTTGTTTCTCATCTACTTTAACTGTGATCTCAGCTTTTCTTGGACCGCCTTCACCTTTGTCTTTCTTGCTTTTTTTCGAATCTTTTGGTGATTTGTTTGTAGTTGATTTTGCTCCAGCCATGAATTGAGAAAAAAATATTCCTCTTATAAACGATGAACCTATATTTTTCTATGTTTTGAATTTGACGACTCAAATTTTTTCAAATATAAATAACATCTTGATTTCTTATCTTTATGGGAATAATTTCAAAAGGTGCAAAATGCAATGTTGAGAACTGTGATCAAGATGGTGCACGTTCATTAAACACCTCAAAAGTTGAAAATGCAGGTCTGAGAGTTTCTGCAACTGGAAAAAAATCTGTTCTATGCAAAGAACATTACAAAGAATACAAAAAGGAATCAAAAGATGATCGAGACCTTGAACGTGCCAGATTTGACAAGTTTTAGTTCTTCATTTTTGATTTTTTAATTTTGTTTGCCGGATTTTTAAAATAATCTTCTTTAAGATCATCATATAATTTTCCAAGTTTTTTGTACAGTCTTTTAGGTTTTCTTGTTTTTTGATTACTTAGAACGTATAGTGCAAGGATTGGAAATGCAATAGTTGCATCGGCATAGACTGTGACCATTCCGTGATGTGCATCTTGAACTTTACCCCAACTCTTTCCTTCTTGAAGTGTTGCACCTGATAATCCTCCTGTATCTGGCCTTGCATCTGTTATCTGTATAACATAGTCTTGTCCCCCATCATTTCTTCTTAAAATTTGATCCAATAATGGCCCTGTCTGCTGAGCTGTATTTTTTGGTACTCCTCCTCCCAATTCTAAAATTCCTGATTTTTCAGAACCATAAAGAATTGCAGCTTGTTCTATTATTTCTCTTACAAAATCTAAATTGTATGTCTTCCCTGCCAATCTATGAACTGCCAAGTTTAGTGCAAGTGATGAATCTTTTATTGTCGACACATATACTGGAACATCAAAATCATATGCCGTAGTAATAAAACTTTTTTCTGGATACTTTGAATGCTCTTTACTCATTTTACCCATTACATTACAAAACTCTGCTGTCGTAAATGATGTATTTGGAAAATCTTCTCCGAACATTTTCTGAATCACTTGATCTTCTGCTTCTAATGTTTCGTAAAATTTAATGTAAATGTCTCTAATTCTCACAATTTCATTTTCATATAGTTTCATATCATCTACATTGAAACTTCCTTGTTTCACCGGTAATCCCCACGCAAAATGATCTTCATGATACACGTTTGCCCCCGTAGTAATAATCCAATCAACAAAACCCCTCTCAATCAATGTCTTGATAATTCCCCCAAACCCAACTGGTGTTAAAGCTCCTGAAACTGTAAGACAAATTGTTGCATTCTCTTCAATCATATTTGCATATAATTTTGCAGCTTCGCCTAATTGTCTACCATTAAACCCTGTACTTGCAAATACATTGACTAATTCTTCAATAGTCATATTTTCGTCTAATTTTATGTGTGGAATATCTTTACCATGAAACTTGTGCGGGTCCACACAAAAAATAATTTTTTGTCGTAAATAATACTTGCGTACTAATTTGATCATGTAAAATAAAATATTCTTTAATTAGGAATGATACAAATTCGATATCATATGGATATTATTGATTTACATGATCCACAACGAGTAAATCGAACTCCTGACGATGTCAAAATTTTATTTTCTTCAGGTTCATTTGTACAAGATGAGTTTAAAATATTTCATGTAGAGCTTCGACACTATCATGAAAGAACCGATAAAAAATTAGGTGATTATTCTTTGATAACTTCTTTTGTTAAAACTGATAAAGGAAATGTTGAAATGATTTATGATGAGGGATTTCGCGGTGAAAACTCTCTTAGTCGAACTGCGGCATTTCTAATGTCTAATCTTGGAATTTCTGGTTTGATTTTACGTTCAGTTATTTCATTACGTGGAGCAAAATAGATTTTTTTTATTTTTTGATATTGTTATTTTTTATTTTCTAAAATATCTTGTAAATGTGGATATTCATCAATCCAAAATTTTTGATTTACACATTCCCATTCAAATAATGAAAATTCCTGATTTTCAGAATCAAAATACTTTTCATTTAACATTACTACTTGATTTTTAATATTTTCAATCTCTACTTGTTGTTCAGATAAATATCTCAATCTGTGTTCGACCTCAAGAATTTTTTCATCTAATTTCACTTCAAAATAAGATTGAGGCTTTGCCTCCATACATGAATATTTTATAATTTCATCATATTGTAATTGTAATCCATCCATTATCATTTTGTCTGACTTGAATTCCTCGTTCTCTTCTGATATTCCATTTTCAGTTGTTTCTGAATCATTATTTGCAACTATTGCAAAAACTACTCCTATACAACTAATAATCACTATTCCCAGAAGTGTATTTTTATTCATTAAAATTTGTAATTAATTTCTTAACTTAAGGCTTTTCAGACTAGTTATTTTCTCACAATAATTCTAAACTAATAGTTCATAAGTAAAACTATGTGGCGTGTACATATGCGAATACTCCAACTACATTGTGATAGTATTGAATACACTCCGACAAAAAAAGAGATCAAGTCTGCTGAAGATATTGAAAATCCGCAAACTCAAAGACTTGAAGAACTTGTAGTTGTTTTTGTTGCCATTGAAGATGGTGATGATTCATCTGTTGCACAAAATGCCATTTCTCAAATAAAAAACTCGATGGAAAAAATTGGATGTAAAAAATTACTACTATACCCATATGCTCACCTTAGTTCAAATTTGGCAAAACCATCTACTGCCATATCTTTACTAAAAGAAATGGAATCTGGAGCATCAGAACTTGAAGTATCTCATTCTCCATTTGGTTGGACTAAATCTTACAAACTTCAAGTAAAAGGTCACCCATTAGCAGAGAGCTCAAAAGTTGTTACAAAAGACTCTGAATCAAGTGATTCAGAAATTACTTCTGATGCTCTAAAAGGTGAGTCTACAATTCGCTCTTACTGGAAAATATTGTCTCCTGATGGAACTTTGACTAACATTGGTGATTTTGATTTTACAAATAATAAAAAATTAGAAATTTTAGCAAAATATGAATCTGCTAAAAGTCGTGCAGTTGATCAACCCCCACCACATGTAGCATTGATGAAAAAATTGGGAATTGCAGATTATGAACCTGCATCAGATTCAGGCAACATGAGATTTTTCCCAAATGGTAGACTCATCAAATCTTTGATTGAGCGATATGTAACTGATAGAGTAAAAGACTATGGTGGATATGAAGTTGAAACTCCAATCATGTATGATTCAGAACATCCAAGTATGGTTAGTTACTTTAATCGATTTCCTGCAAGACAATACAATATTGATTCAGAAGGAAAGAAATTATTTTTGCGATTTGCAGCTTGTTTTGGACAATTTTTAATGGCAAATCATTTCCAACTATCTTACAAAAACTTACCTTACAAACTCTATGAACTAACAAGGTATAGTTTTCGTAGAGAACAATCTGGTGAATTAGTAGGGTTACGTCGTCTTAGAGCATTTACTATGCCAGACTGTCATGCATTTTGTAAAGATATTCCTCAGGCTGTAGATGAAATCAAAGTTAGATTTGATTTGTCTCAAAATGTATTACGTGAATTAGGAATCAAAGAATCTGATTATGAAATGGCAATTAGATTTACCGAGGACTTTTACAATGAAAATAAATCATCTATTGAAGAATTAGTAAAAAAACATGGAAGACCTGTTCTTGTTGAGATGTGGAAGGAAAAGTTTTTCTATTTTGTTTTGAAATGGGAGTTTAATTTTATCGATAATTTGGGTAAGGCTTCTGCATTATCTACTGATCAAATTGATGTTGAAAATGGCAATAGATATGGAATTGAATTTATTGATGAAAATAATAATGCACAACATCCGATTATTCTACACAATTCTCCTAGTGGTGCAATTGAAAGAATAATGTATGCATTATTAGAAAAAGCTGCTAAAGACTCCAAAGAAGGACGAAAAGCACAACTTCCATTATGGCTTGCACCAACACAAATCAGAATTATTCCACTAAATGAGGAATTTTATGACTTTTGTGAAAAATTAACTGATAAATTATCTGCAAACAATATCCGTGTAGACATTGATGACCGAAATGAAAGTATTGGCAAAAGAATTCGTGAAGCAGAAAAAGAATGGATTCAGTATATTTTGGTAATTGGTGAAAAAGAAACAAATTCTGAGAATCTAAGTGTTCGAGACAGACAAACAGGAAATGTTAAAGATATATCCTTTGATGATTTCTTGACTGAAATTAGTAATCAAACAAAAGGAAAACCCTTCACTGGTTTGAATATGCCTAGACACTTATCTAAAAGACCACAACTTATGGTGTAATCTTATGAGTTTTCTTGATCTTTACATGAACAAAAATCCCTTAATCACTTCATCAGATGATGGTTCAGATCCTGTTGCCACCGTATTTGGCATCCCTTTTGATGCAACACACTCTTACAAACCAGGATGTAGATTTGGGGCTGATGCCATTCGTGATTCATTTAACAATATTGAGGTTTTTCACCCTCAACTCAAAGTGGATTTAGAAACTGCAAATATTGAAGATTTGGGAAACACTCGTCATACCGTTGTTGCCTCTGAAATGATTGATATGGTGAAAAAAATTACAACTGAATTGGTTGCAAAACAAAAACAACTTTTCATTTTAGGCGGTGAGCATTCCATTACCTATGGAACATATCTTAGCTTTCCAAAAGAAACAGGCTATGTTGTGTTTGATGCTCATTATGACTTGAGAGATGAATTTGCTGACATTAAACTCAGCCATGCGTCGTATCTGAGAAGAATTGTTGAAGAACGTGGTTCTGATAATATTTTACATGTTGGAGCACGTGCATTTGTTGCAGAAGAATTAGAATTTTTACAAGAACATAACATCAAAACAATCACTGACAAAGAAATTCGTGATGGTGATGGTCCTAAACTACTACGTGAGCATGTCTCTTCTTTTGATTCGATATACTCTAGTTTTGATCTTGATGTATTAGATCCTGCATTTGCACCTGGTGTGGGAAATCCTGAGGCAGTAGGTATTACTTCTCGTGAGTTATTTGATATGATTTCGTCATTAAATGAAACTAAAGTAACGGGAGTTGATATTGTTGAATTAAACCCATATCATGATAATGGTGCAACTGCGTCACTTGCTGCAAAAATTATGTCTACTTTAATTGCCATGAATCTATCTCAAAACTAAATTAAATATTTTCATATTTTTCAATGAGCTATCATTACTGGACATTTTGCCAACTCTGAAACTCTTCTACTTGTACTTCCTAATACTTTGAGTTTTTCAATTCCTTTTAATCCCTGACTCCCAATAATTATCAAATCAATTTTCTTTGCTCTGGAATACTCTAAAATTGCCTCAATTGGATTTCCTTTAATCACATGATGATGAATTTTATTTTTTTTACTTTCATTGACATGTGCCACTTTTACTAGTTTTTTCTTTTCATTCATTACTTCTGATTTGATAAATCTGTGAATTGTATCCCTTACTTTGTAATCATCTTCCAATTCTGCTAAAATTGCTCCATGAAGATATTATGCTCATCTACTACATTGAGCAAAAATATTTTTGTGTCTTCTTCTTTTGCAATCCCTTTTGCATATGCTAATGCTTTTTTTGCAAATTTTGAATCATCATATGGGACTAGAATATTTCTAATTGAATTATCCTTAGTCACTTTTTACATTTCCTATCTGGTGTCATACATGAAGTTTTTTTAAAAATTTGAACTTAAAGATATTGAAGTTTCTCTTTGTTGAATTCTAATTTTTTACCTTTTTCTGAATTTATGATGTAATTCTATCTGTTCACTTTATTAGTAGTAATTTGAAAAATATCTTGTGCTTAATAATCTCCGAGATACCTTAAAGCCTGCTCTTGAAAAAATGGGCAAAGGTTTTGCTGCAACTGGATTGTCTCCAAACTTTTGGACATCGGTGGGTCTTGGATTTGCATTGCTGTCTGCAATTATCTATGGTTTGGGTATTGAATTTGGATTAATTATTGGTGGTATACTCCTATTGGTTTCAGGTTTTTTTGATATGGTAGACGGTCAAGTTGCACGTGTCACTGGGAAAACTTCCAAAAAGGGTTCTTACCTTGATTCAATGTTTGACAAAATTGCTGAAGTTGCAATATTTTTAGGAATTTTAATTGGTGGATATGCTGACCCTTATTTGGTATTTCTTGCAATCACTTTATCATTACTGGTAAGTTATGCAAGAGCAAAATCTGACATCATCAATGTGAAATTACAAGGAATTGGAATTGGAGAACGTGCAGAACGACTATTGGTAATTGCAATAATTGGAATAATTGGATTTATGGACTATGCAGTAATCATAGTTGTGATAATTGCAGGAATTACACTTATTCAAAGAATGATTGTAACTACAAAAAATATCAAAGAAGACTAACGAAGTTTTCCACGTTTTCTTCTGTTATCTGCTGATCTGATTTTAAGAATTTTGAAATGGATTGCACATGAAATACAGTAATGTTTTAGAACTGTTGGTGATGCAATGTATGCACCTTGTGCACGCAATTCTTTTGCCAAAGTGTGCTCAACCAAATTTAATTTGGATGTGACTTTTTTTGCCTTGTCTTTAGGAACTGTTTGTCCACAGTTTGTACATTGTACAACACCTGAAGACCCTTTTCCTCCTTTTGTACGACCTCTACTTGCACGTTTAAGTGGCATGAAAGTACCCTCTCCTACCTACTTATATTCTTGGTGGACTTTGGGAACCACTACATATACAAAGTTTAGGTGTGATTATGCTGATCTATGATTATTTTCAACAAAAATTGTTCTAAAAAAAATTACTGAATTTCTTATTTTGAATCACACATTATTTCCAAACACGGTTCAAACCTCTTACGATTCAAACCAATACTTGCAAAATGGCTATTGGTCTGTGAGTCAAGAGTCCTAAATTAAAACATAAAATGATTAGCAACAAAGAGCGATAAATTCATACTCATCTTCATCTGCACTGAATCAATTACATTACTCTTACAAAGTTTGTTTATAACATCAAGTGTCATTATTATGCCCAAATTATTAATCAAAGTCTTATAAGAGGTGGTATGAGAACTTTACTCCAACATGGATGAATTAAAAGTGAAAAAAGATTTTACAAACATCTACACACAAAAAACTCCATATTCGTATTTGAAAGAAATGCAAATTTTACAATATAGAATTGCAGATCATACAAAACCATTGTATCTATCTCTTGCAGAACAACTTTATGAAAAACTGCAAAGACCAATTAATGTTTTAGATATTGGAAGTTCTTATGGAATTAATTCTGCATTAATGAAACATGATTTAGTAATGTCAGAACTTGATGATTTCTTTTTAGCAAAAGACGAACCATCCATTACACAAACAAAACAATTCTTTGAGAAACAATCACAAAACGATCATCTGAACTTTTATCAAATAGATATTTCAAACCCAGCTCTTGTATTCTCAGAAAATTCTGGTTTGTGTGAAAAAGGAATATGTATAAATCTTGAAACCGATAATTCTAAACTTGCAAAAGAATTACCTGATGTAGATCTGATAATAGCTACTGGATGTATTGGGTATATCGGATACAAGGCATTTTCAAATCTTTTTGAAGTAATTAAAAATCAAAAGGCATATTCGTCTATTTCTGAACCCCAAAACATTACCCCTATCTTTGCATTTTCTGTTTTGAGAATGTTTGATATGGAAGAAATCAAAAAAACTTTTGATTGCTATGGTTATTCTTTGATTAATAGTGATATTGAACCGATCCCTCAAAGACAATTCTCAGATGATGGTGAGTATCATCAAACCCTTTCTCTGTTAGACAGTAAAGGTATTGACACAAAAAAATATGAAGATGATGGACATTTTTATGCTGACTTTTATGTTGCAAGTCCAAAGAAACTTGAACCTCAACTAATTACAATGTCTAAGATCATGGGAAACCATGTTGCAAATAATTTGAAATAATATTTTTATTGATACAATGAGTTTACAACAAAATAATTTAAAATGTATTAGATGTGGAAAAAAGTCTCTAGTAACAGATGTAGACTCTGGAGAAATATTTTGTTCAAAATGTGGATTTGTAATACCTGAAAAAATTTCAGATGCTAGTCCTGAAAGAATATTTTCTGATTCTAACCCGAACAAATCCCGTACAGGTGATAAAACTTCGTTAACACGTCATGATCATGGTCTTAGCACTATGATTAGTCCAATCAACAAAGACTCTGCTGGAAATCCAATATCAATATCTATGAAATCCACTCTTAGTCGATTAAGAAAACACGATAGTAGAAGTCGTATCAAAAATAACAATGACAGAAATTTACAACAAGCATTATCAGAATTACTAAAGATTAAAGAAAAATTAGCATTACCTGAAGCAGTATCTGAAAAAGCTGCATACATTTACAGAAAAGCTTTGGAAAAAGGACTAATTAGAGGACGCTCCATTTCTGCATTAATGGCCTCATCCCTTTATGCTGCATGTAGAGAATCTGAAACTCCAAGAACCCTAAAAGAAGTTGCAGAATGTACCGGGGTAAAAAGAAAAGAAATCTCTGCAAGTTACAGATTAATCTTTAGAGAATTGGAATTAAAAATGCCTGTAATAGATATTGTATCTTGTATTTCAAAAATTGCAAGCAATGTTGATGTATCTGAAAAAACTAAACGACATGCAGCAAAAATTCTAAAAAAAGCTGAAAAAGAACACGAATTATCTGGAAAAGAACCAATGGGATTAGCTGCTGCAGCATTATACCTATCATGTATTAAAAATAATGAAATGATCTCTCAAGATGATATGGCAAAAGCTGCAAATGTTACTCCTGTGACTATCAGAAACAGGTCTAAACCTCTCAGGAGACATATTTAGTTTCAAAATGAACGTGGAGTGGAACCTTTGATGGTTTGTTATTGATAATTTATCACTAGATAGTTTCTTGAACTACATTCTTACAAATAACCCTTACATTCGTGCCTAATTTTTCTTAAAAATTTACACATCTTTTAATTCTAGATCGTCTAATTTTAAGTGATTAACTATGCGTGGTTTATGCCATATTTGTTTCTCTTCAGGAGTTGAGGTCTATCCCTCTAAAGGCAATATTGTTTGTAAATCTTGTATGGAGAAAAAAGCAAATGACTAAATCTATTATATTTTGAATTAATAGAAATGAAATTAGCAATAGCGGCTCATTGTGCAGTTGATACCATTACCATTAATGATACAAACTATGAACAAATTGGTGGTTCTGCATGTTATTGTGGAATTACTGCCAGGCAGTTCAAGTTTGATGTTGATTTATTTACAAAATTTGGCCCAAACTTTCCAAAACAATACTTTATAGAAAATAAAATAAATTTCATAAATTCTGAATCTCAAAAAGACACTACAAAATTTGCTATATCCATAACTGGTTCTAATAGAACTCTAAAACTTGAAAATGAATGTGATCCTATAGATTATTCAGATGTTAACGCTGATGGCCATCTTGTTAGTCCTATTTTCCATGAAATTGATTCTGAAACTCTAAAAAATATAAAAAAAGATTCAAATTTTTTATTCATTGATCCTCAAGGTTTCTTAAGACAGAAAGACTCTCAAAATAATGTATTTTTAGAAAATACAGATCTTGATTTATCTGATGTAAATGCAATCAAAGTAAATCCTGAAGAAGCAGAAAAAATTGTTACAGGCACTCATGATGAAATGATGGTTGCATTACAGAAAAAAGGAGTGGAATATGTTATCTTGACAAACAAAACTAAAGTATCTCTTTTAGTAAAAGACAAAATTTATTCCATCACATTACCCAACAAACAAATTCATGACACCACTGGAATTGGTGATATTTTTTGTTCGGCATTTTGTTGTACCATGTTAAAAGAAAAAGACTTTTTGTGGGCTCTATGTTTTGCAGGCGGTGCTGCACAAGCTGCACTTGATTCTAAAAACATTGGACTGCAAAAAATTCCAAAAAAAGGAACTATCCAAAATAATGCTTCTTATTTTTACAATCTAGTAAAATTTCGAGACTTGTAAATCTATTTTTTTGAATTTCTTAAATAATATGATATTTCAGTGTAGTAATGAGTAATGAGAATTTGAAATCCTCAACTGTAGAAGATATTATGAGTAAAACCCTCATTTCTGTAATTCCCACAACTACCATATTTCAAATTGCAAAAATGATGGAGCAAGGCGGAATTGGTGCAATTCTCGTAAAAGAAAATAATGAACATGTTGGAATTATCACTGATAGGGATTTTGCAACCAAAGTTGCTGCAAATAATCTTCCATTTGATACGCCAGTTGAAAAAACAATGTCTTCTCCACTTGTCACGATTAATCATACAGAGTCAGTATCTGCAGCTGCAGAAATAATGAGTAGTAAAAAAATAAGAAAACTTGCAGTATCTAATAATGGAACTATTGTTGGAATAATCACTTCTACTGATATTGTCAATCAATTTGCAAAATCTTGAAAAATCTGAATAATTTCTCTACTATTTTATTTGATTTGGTCTGATTTTTTTGTCATCTATATGATCTTGATGTTATTTTTTTGAAAAAACTCTTTTTATTGAACCAATTTACTTGTTTCATTTGTGCAAATAGGCATTTACAATTCTCAATCTACTGCTTTAACTGCAAAAACTCTGAAGAAAATTCTTGATAATTTTGATATTGAATCATTTCCAGTTACAAAGTCAAAAGGAAAACAAATTGACTGTGTGATTGTTCTAGGTGGTGATAAAGGTGTTAGAAATTATTTCCATAGAACATTTGATGCAACAATTCCTATCTTGGGAATTAGTGAGGGTGAATCAAGTGGATTTTTGGCTCAAATTGATCTAAAAGAATTCTCTTCTTTTGTTGATGTCTTGAAAAAACAAAAGTACACTGTTGAAAAAGTTCCTCGTCTTGGTGTAAAAATTGATGGACGAAATGTATATCCTGTTCTAAATGATGTTGCAGTTTTCTCCTCTAAAAGTGCAATTCTCATGGAGCATACGCTTCGCGTAAATGGTGAAGAAGTGTGGCACGATAATGGTGATGGTGTAATTGTATCTACTCCTATGGGTTCTTCTGCATATTCCATGTC